>JANMWU010000549.1:0-1720 GCA_031380785.1 Gemmatimonadaceae bacterium | reverse complement strand
CTCCGCTCGCGTTTCAGCTGACTTCTCCCCGCAAAGCGGTTGAAGCGCAGCCGCTCTATCGCAACCGCGCTGCGCTCGTTGCAACACTGCGAACCGTCGCAGAACGGCAACTACGAACTGCTTGACGCAAAGCCGCAAAGGCGCAAAGCGTTCAGGCGCGAGGCCGACGTCTGCGCTTCTCGTGTATGATTTTTGTAAACTGCACGAGCAGTTGCTGTTCCAAAAAAATACGACGTTCACGGCTCAGCGACGCTCGCGGCCAGCACCGACCGCTTTGCGTCTTTGCGGCTTTGCGTCAAGGCAGTTCGCTGTTGCTGTGCAGGCGTGACCTTCAATCAACTGGCTGTAGCTCAGCGCACCAATGCCGGAACAGAATCGCCGAGAAACTTCCGCACTGACGCGTACGGCGTTTTCGGCTCGGCGCGCGCCAGCTCCAGCAGCTTCGCAATCGTGGGCCGAATTTCGGAATTGTTCTGAGCATACACCCGCTCGAACAGATCGAGATCGGTGAGATAGATCCGCCGCGCCAGCACCGACGCGGTGTTGAGGCGCACGCGCGTGATGGAAGTCGAGTCCATCGTCGTGAGCCGCGGCGCAAACTGCGTGCGCAGTTGAAGCCTCGCGTGCGCAAAGAGTGTCTCCCGCGCCACCAGTCGCGCTGCGCGGTCACCGGGATGCGCCTTGAACGCCGAATCCAGCGCGTGGTACAGCCCCGACCAGAACGTCCCGAACACAATCTCGTCATTCCACCGCTTCACAACGATGTCCGCCGCTTTCACCGAACCGCGCGCGCGGAAGAAGCGCTCAGCGCCGCGTGAGCCCACGAAGTTCGCCATGCTTTCATTGAAGACGGCCTGTCCTGGCGCGTAGTATGTCGTGTGCACCAGTTCGTGGATGACGGTGTTCGCGAGTTCCAGCGAGTCCAGCGCCAGTGTGGTCGGCAACAGCGGATCGTTGAACCAGCCCAGCGTACTGAAGGCCGCTGACGGACGGAGCACGGCGTCGAAGCCGGCTGCGTCCACGGCCTTTGCTTCGCGCCGGCCGGCGGCAAAGTCGAAGAATCCCTTGTACGGCACACGGCCCACTACCGGAAACCACCATGTCCGGAATGCCAGCGAATCACGGTACGCGGCGCTCAGCACCAGCACCAGCGTGTCGCGATCGAGTCGTGAGTAGGTCGTGAACTCCTGCTGAGCCGACAAACCCAGCGAGTCGAGCGCGAATCGCCGCGCCTCGAGCACGAGCTGGAGTTTGGCGCGCAGACGCGGATCGGTTGACGAGTCGGCGATCAGCGCCGCAATCGGTTTGCGACGCGCCAGAATTTTCCCTTCCTCCCAGCCCGCGCGCGCCAGATAGCGACCGATCGGCAGCAAGGTGAGAAACGCCGCGATCAACACCACCACTCCAAACAGCGATCGGCGCAGCCACTTTAACACCCGCTGACGCGTCACCGCGTCATCCCTGTGTCATGTGCAGCTGCGCCGATCGATTGTTGGTCGTGCAACGATCAGGGCGTCGCCGGCAGTCTGACGACGGTGACCTGCGCGTTCAGTGTGCTCAAAAACGTTCCCGTCGGCGACTTGAACGCCATCCCGGCATTGGCCACCGCTGACGTGAACTGAAACAGGTCGAGCGAACCGGGCTTCATCTGATACGTTGCCGCAACGCTTGACGGAGTCAATTTGGCGCTCGCAACCAGACTATTCACGTCCAGCGGATA
>JANMWU010000540.1:0-12298 GCA_031380785.1 Gemmatimonadaceae bacterium | reverse complement strand
ACCGGCCCGAACGCTTCCACATCGTGCGCCTGCGTGCCTGCAAATGGCTGCTGCGCGTAGAGCAGAATGGTGGGATAGAACGCGCCGTGTTCCGGATCCGCGCCGATGACGTCGAGGGTGCCCGGCCCGCCGAACACAAGCTCGCTGTCCGCACGCAGTCGCGAGACACTGCGCTCCACTTCGCGCACCTGGCTCTTCCCCGCCAGAGGGCCCATGCGCACGCCCTCGACCGCTGGATCACCGACTTTCACCGATGCCAGTCGCTTCGCGAGCGCTGCCGTGACAGCGTCGATCATGCTCTCGTGCACGAAGGTGCGTCGAATGGCGGTGCACTTCTGCCCCGCTTTGGCCGTCATCTCCTTCGCCACTTCCTTGATGAACAGATCGAACTCCTCAGTGCCCGGTGCAGCATCGGGGCCGAGCATCGAAAAATTCAGGGAGTCTGCTTCCTGATTGAAGCGTACGCTGTTTTCGAGAATTGCTTTGCTGCTCTTGAGCATCAGTCCCGTGGTCGCGGAGCCGGTGAAGGCGACTGAGTCCTGGCAGTTGAGATGATCGAGCAAGTCCCCGGAGCTGCCGCAGATCAGTTGAAAACTTCCGACCGGCAACAGTCCCGACTCCACCATGGCTGTGGCCACCGACTCGGTGAGAAAACTCGTCACGGTCGCGGGTTTGGCGATGGTCGGAACGCCGGCAAGAAATGATGTGGCGAACTTTTCGAGCATGCCCCACACAGGGAAGTTGAAGGCGTTGATCTGCACCGCCACGCCTTCCATCGGCACACAGATGTGCCGGCCCACGAACGTCCCGCCCTTGCTCAGCGCTTCGACACCGCCGTCCACGAACACGGTTTCGTCCGGGAACTCGCGGCGCCCGCGACTCCCGTATGCGAAGAGCGTTCCGAACCCACCGTCAATATCGATCCACGAATCGGCTTTGGTTGCACCGGTCCAGGCGGACACCGCGTAGAACTCATCTTTGCGCGCCGTCAGATACTGCGCCAGTGCTTTGAGAATGCGAGCACGTTGATGAAATGTCATGCCGCGCAAGGTGGGCCCGCCGACGGTACGGCCGTACGTCAGCATATCATGGAAGTTCAGTCCGTCGCTCGACGCGACCGCGACCTGCTTCCCGGTCACGGCGTGATGCAGCGCAGTGCCGGCACCCGTGCCCGCGACCCACTCGCCGTACGCGTAATTCTGAAGTCGCTTCACTGCGTGGTCTCTCCCCAGGTTTTGTACGTTGCTGTCTGCGTCGCGCGGTCAGGCGGCAATTCGCGCAGCGGTTCGCAAGCCACCAGCGACGCGTGCAATTGCGCAGGCAGCGCCTGATACAGTGCGGTGCCCGCCGTCTTCCAGGCGAGCATTTCGTCGCTCACATCCTTCACGATCTTTGCCGGATTTCCGACCACGACCTTCCGTTCGGGTATCTGCATTCCCGCCGGTACGAAGCAGAGCGCGCCAACAATGCACCCAGCTCCAATCACCGCATTGTCCATCACAACGGCGTTCATGCCGATCAGTGCATTGGCGCCGATCCGTGCGCCGTGTACGACGGCTCCATGGCCGATATGCGCGCCAGGTTCGAGCACGACGGTGATGCCGGGGAACATGTGAATCGTGCAATTCTCCTGCACATTGCACCCGTCTCCGATCACAATCCCGCCCCAGTCACCCCGGATCGCGGCACCCGGACCGATGTACACTTCGCGACCGATCACGACATTGCCGGTCACGCTCGCATTCGGATGCACGAACGCTGATTCGTGCACAACCGGAATGAACCCGTCGAAGCGAAAGATGTTGGCCACTACGCTGCGCGCACCCGGGAATAGTCGATGATGAATGCGTCTGTCACTGGCTGGCCGTCGACGCGTGCGGTTTGCGCGTGCGATATACCGTGCCGCGAAAGAGCGCCACGATCGCCGCGTGCTGATTCCGAACCGTCACCCGGTAAAATCCGAGTCGACCGCTCGCAGCATCTTCCTCGGCGGTGGCTGTCAACTCGTCGCCAACCTGAATGGGCGCCGGGTACGCGATCTGGTTGTCGATGGCAACGGTGACAAACTCACCGCTATTGCATGCGAATGCCATCGCGCTGTCGGCAAACGAGAACACAATTCCGCCATGCGCCACGCCAAAGCCATTGACCATGTCTTCGCGGACCCGCATGCGGAGCAGACAGTGCCCGGCGCTGACCGCAACGACTCTGATGCCCAGCCACTGACTGAAGCTGTCGCTCGCAAGCATCGCGGCGACTTGCTGACGCGACTGCGCGTCCGCCTCCGGCGGCTGACTGTTCATGTCAGCAGCCTCTCGCCAGTTGCGACGCGGCGACGCAGCAACACACTGGCCCGGTACCGATCGTCGCCATACTCCGCCTGCAACGCGTCGAGGCGGTGAAGAATTCTGGCCGGGCCAATCTCATCGCCCCACGCCAGTAATCCACGAGGATAGTTCACACCAGTTTTCATCGAGAGCTCGATGTCTGCTGGCGTTGCAATGCGCAGAAATACCGCCTCGATTGCCTCGTTCACGAGCATGGCAATCACCCGGTCGACGATCGCCTGCCCAATCTCCGGGTCGCGCGTCGGCTCCGGCTTCACCGCACCATCACGGTAGTCGAAGAATCCACGGTTTCGCTTGCGGCCCCAGAACCCCGCTTCGACCAGCCGGCGTTGCGTGATCGACGGGCGATACCGCGGGTCGTGGAAGAATCCTTCGTACACGCTCTGCGTGACAGCGAAGTTGATGTCGTTGCCAATGAAATCCATCAGCTCGAACGGGCCCATGCGAAAGCCGGCCAGGTCGCGCATCGCCCAGTCAATGGTTGCAGCATCGGCGATGCCCTCTTCGAGAATCCGCAGTGATTCACCGTAGAACGGTCGTGCGATCCGATTCACGATAAAACCCGGCGTGTCGCGCGCCACAACCGGGATCTTCTTCCACGATGCGACCAGCGCCCGAGCCTGCGCGGACACCACGTCCGATGTCGTGATTCCCGGGATGATTTCGACCAGCGGCATGACCACGGCGGGGTTGAAAAAATGCATTCCGATCACGCGTTCCGGCCGGCTGCACTTTCCGGCCATCGCGGCAACAGGCAGCGACGACGTGTTCGTGGCCAGCACGCATTCGGCGGACACATGGTGCTCGATCGCGCCGAACAACGCGGTCTTCGTTGCAAGGTCCTCCGCCACCGCCTCGATCACCAGCCCACATTCTGCAAACGCGCCATATCCCGCGCCGTGTTCGCCCGCGTCAGTGATTCGCGCAAGGATGGCGTCGGCGGTCACCTGGTCCATGCGTCCCTTCGTGACGTCGCGCGCAAGGCTGCCAGCGATGTTGACGACCGCGCGCGACACTGCGCCATCGACCGCGTCGCCGAGCATCACCGTATGACCAGCCGCGGCGGCCACTTGCGCGATACCGCCGCCCATCGCACCAGCGCCGAGTACTCCAATCGTCATCGGCGAGCCCGCCATTACCGACCCTCGAACGTCGGTGTCCGTTTTTCGATGAACGCACGCACACCTTCAGTGTAGTCGGCCGTGCGTCCGGCCTCTCGCTGCAACGTTTCTTCGAGGTTGAGCTGCTCGTCGAGCGTATGCGCGAATGACGCATTCAGGCCCCGCTTTGCCAATCCGATTCCGCGCGTCGGCATCGCCGCCAGCCGTTGCGCCAGAGCGAATGCGCGCTCCATCAGGTCCGCGTCAGGCACGACGTCGAACACCAGTCCCCACTCCTTCGCGATCGCGGCGGTCAGCTTGTCACCCAGCATCGTCATCGCAGCGGCACGTTGCAGTCCGACGATTCGTGGCAGGATGAACGTTCCTCCGCCATCAGGAATGAGTCCGATCCTGGCAAAACTCTGGATGAACGACGCGCTCTCGGCGGCGAGCGTGATGTCGCACGCGAAAGCGAGATTGGCGCCTGCGCCCGCCGCCACGCCGTTCACCGCGCAAACCACCGGCTTCTCGAGGCTGCGAATCGCACGGATGATCGGGTTGTAGTCGCGGCGGATGATCTCGCCGAGGTCGGGCATCACTCCCTTATCGTCCGGCATCACTGCGGCGAGATCCTGTCCGGCGGAGAACGCCCGTCCGTTCGCGGCCAGCAGCACTGCGCGCACGGCGGCGTCGGCGGCGGCCTGCCGCAACGCATCGAGCAGCGCGGCCGCCATAGGGCGGTTGAAGCTGTTCAGCACCTGCGGTCGGTTGAGAGTGATGGTGAGTACGCCATCACGGCGCTGGAGCAAAATCAGGTCGGGTTCCATCGGGTGACCGAGTGGACGGATTCAGCGAATGATCACGGCCGCGATCCCGCAGCGGCAATATACCGAGGTGCAGCGTGCTCGAGCCGCGTCTCGCGTTCCCTATCGTGTGGCGCCACATTTCCTGGACTCGATCGCCCGATCGCCCCGTCCCGCTTCTGCAATGCGCTCCGCGACATCGCACGACCGCTCCGAACGCGCCAGCTGGCCGGTCGACACGCGCTTTGACTGGCGGCGTATTGCATACGCGGCGCTTGTGTCGCGCGCACTGGACGACCTCGAGGAGACGACCAACAAAAATCGCGCGTCCGTACCGCAAGAGCATGTCGTACTCTACCAGTTCTCGGCCCGCGGCCACGACGTGGCGCAGAGCATACTCGGCTCGCTGCTCGGCCACCAGCACGATGCGGTCGGTGCCTACTATCGATCGCGACCGCTGTTGCTTTCCCTCGGCCTGTCGATTGCCGATGCGCACGGCAGCCCGCTCGGTCGCTCGGGTGGATTCAGCGATGGCCGTGACATCGGCGTGGTCTGCAATCGACCAGGATCGAATGGAGCAACCGTTTTGCCGATGGCGGGTGATGTCGGCGCGCAGTTCACACCAGCGACCGGTTGGGCACAGGCCATCACGTACCGCCGCCAGTCACTTGGCGATGTGTCGTATGCTGGAGCGCTGGCGGTTGCGCTGGGTGGCGAAGCGAGCGTGGCCACGAATGGTTTCTGGTCCGCGCTGACCATCGCCACCACGCTGCAACTGCCGGTGTTGTTCTTCATCGAGGACAATGGACTCGGCATTTCGGTCAGAGGCGAAATGCAGACGCCAGGCGGAGATATCGCGGCCAATCTCGAGTCGTTCGCCAATCTATTTCTCAGGAATGGCGACGGATGCAATCCCGCTGAAGCGGCGGAGCTGATTGCGGATTGTGTGACCCATGTGCGCTGCGGCGGTGGTCCGGCGTTGGTGCGGCTGACAGTCCCACGCCTCAGCAGTCATTCCGGCCCCGACAATCAACGCGGGTATCGCACCGATAGTGAGATCGAGGCGGACCAAGCGAGAGATCCTTTGCCGCGATTGAAAGCGCACCTGATCCCTGCGTACATGTCACCCGTCGAGTGGGATGCGCTGGAGCAGCAGGTCGCGCGCGATGTCGGGATCGGCGTGGCGAGTGCGCGGGGGCGTGGCGCGCCGGCGGCCGCGGACGTGCGGCGCTTTGTGTATGAGGAGACGCCGCGTGACGACGACGTGGCGACGTTCGGTGGGCTCACACGCGCCGAGCGCAAGGTCTTGCCGTCCACCGAAATACCAGCGGAAGGCGGCGACATGGTGCGTTTCGCCGAGGCGATCCGGCGCACCCTCGCGGCGGAGTTGAACATCAATCCGAAGGTGCTCGTGTTCGGCGAGGATGTGGGCCGCAAAGGTGGCGTGCACCTCGTCACTGAGGGGCTGCAAAAGCGGTTCGGTGCTGATCGCGTCTTCGATACGAGCCTGTCTGAAGAAGGCATCATCGGTCGCGCGGTGGGAATGGCGGTCAACGGACTTGTACCGGTGACGGAGATACAGTTCCGCAAATACGCCGACCCGGCCCACGAGCAGCTCAATAACTGCGGCACCATGCGCTGGCGCACCGCGAACCAGTTCGCAGCGCCGATCGTAGTGCGCATGCCCGGCGGATTCGGCAAGGATGTGGGTGATCCGTGGCACTCATTGTCAGGCGAAGTCACGTGGGCTCACGCCCTCGGCTGGCAGGTCGCGATGCCATCAAACGCCGCCGATGCGGTGGGACTGCTCCGTTCCGCGATGCGGAGCGGCAATCCGACAATTTTCTTCGAGCACCGCTCGTTGCTTATGACGAGTGACGGCAGCGCGCACTATCCGGGCGACGCGTACCTGCTGCCGTTCGGACGGGCCAGGACGGTGCGTGCCGGCGACGACGTGACCGTGATTGCGTGGGGTGCGATGGTGCATCGATGCGAGGACGCTGCCGATCGTTTCAATGGTCGCGTTGATCTGCTGGACCTGCGCACCATTATGCCATGGGATCGCGCGGCCGTGCTGGAATCGGTGACGCGCACGGGAAAATGCCTGATTGTGCACGAAGACACGCTGACGGCCGGTTTCGGCGCCGAGATTGCGGCAGTGCTGGCCCGCGACGCGTTCTGGAGTCTCGATGCGCCCGTGGAGCGCCTGGCCGTGGACGATGTGCCGATGCCGTACCACGAAGTGCTGCTGAAGGCCGTGCTGCCCGATGCTGACAGCATTGCGTCGCGCATCGATGCGCTGCTGCGCACCTGACACTCGCGCGCGCGCGACGCGTCAAATCGCTTTGAATTCCTCGAATGGCTGGCGGCAGCTTCGGCACCAGCACAGTGATTTGCAGGCCGTACTGCCGAACTCACTGCGAACCTCGGTTTCGAATGAATCGCAAAACGGGCACTGCGTGCCCGGCCGAACGCGCATGAGCTGCACCAAGCCGCCCGTTTCAGCTCGACCCGGAGGTGCGATGCCGTACGCCTTCAGCCGCGCGCGCGCCTCGGGCATGATCCAGTCCGTCGTCCAGGGCGGAGACAATGTCGTCTGCACATGGACCGGCGAAATTCCCGCTGCCTCGATCGCCGACACGATGTCACGCTCAATCACGAGAATCGCGGGGCAGCCGGAGTAGGTCGGCGTCACCGTCACCGTGACGGCGCCACTCGGGCTGACGTCAACTTCGCGCACAATACCCAGTTCGCGCACACTGAGCACCGGCACTTCGGGATCCTTCACCGTGTCGAGAATCGCGAGGATACGCTCACGCGACGGCACGTCCGGCCGCAACGCGGCTACCACTTCGCCCCGGGGTGTGAGCGTGCGACGATCTGCATTTGCGCGAGCAGGTGTCCAAGGTGCTCGGAGTGTGCGCCCTGTCGAGCGGTTCGCCCCGCGCGTGGCGGTGCCTCCGACGGCACGGTCAACGTAGCGCGTTCGCACACATCACGAACGATTGCATCCCATTGCGCGCGCATTGCCTGCAAATCCGGCGCAATACCGTCGCGGAGCAATGCGCTGTCAATTGCGTCAGCGGCGAACAGCTCTGGTGTGAAGCGCCAGAGTGCCTCGAGCGGCTCCTGTACACGACGATGGCTTTCGTCGGTGCCGTCACCGAGCCTGAGCATCCAGTCCCCACTGTGGCGCACATGATACTTCGCTTCCTTCAGCGACTTCGCAGCGATCGCCGCCAGCGCGCTGTTCGTACTGCGCGTCAGCGCATCGAGCATCACCACGGCATACACGTCGAACAGAAACTGCCGCACAATCGTCGCGCCAAAGTCGCCGTTCGGTTGCTCCACCAGGAGGCAGTTCCGGAACTGCACCTCATCGCGGAAGTACGCGAGCGCATCCTCGTCCCGTCCCAGCCCTTCCACTTCGCCGGCGAGCTGCAGCAACATCGTCGCCTGACCAATCAGATCGAGCGCGATATTCGCGAGTGCAATGTCTTCCTCGAGAATTGGACCATGCCCGCACCATTCGCTGAGGCGATGGCCCAGAATGAGTCGATCATCACCCAGGCGCAGCAACAGCTCGAACAGTGCGTTGAGCGGCGGCGCCGGCACCGGGACGACGGACGCAGCCGGCGCCGTCATACTATGCGAACTCCGCGCGGCACCTTGTAGAACTGCGGATGACGGTATGCCTTGTCGGCCCCCGGATCAAAGAACGGCCCGCTGTCGCCCGGACTCGACGCTGTGATCGCCGAGGACGGGACGACCCAGAGCGAGATCACACCGCCGCGACGCGCGTACACGTCTCGTGCGTTCTGCAGCGCCTGTTCATGATCGACGGCGTGCAGCGAGCCGGCGTGCTCATGCGGCGCGGCCTGTTCACTCTGTGTGAACACTTCCCACAGCGGCCACTGCGCGTCGGCCGCAATCGACTGAGCCTGTGCGGCGAGATCCGAATTACTGCTCATGCCTGTGCTCCGGCCGGCGTCACGCTGCGGCCGACGATCCGCTGTCGCGCTTTTTGAGGGCGTATGCGGACGCCGCCTCACGTACCCATGCCCCGTCACGTTCGGCGGCGCGCCGCGCTTCCAGCCGCTCGCGATTGCATTGTCCGTTACCGCGAACCACCTGGTTGAACTCGTTCCAATCGATGGCGCCGAATTCCCAGTTTGCCGTATCGGCATTGAACGTCAGCGACGGATCGGGGAGTGTGAGCCCAACGGCCGTTGCCTGCGGCACAGTGAGATTCACGAATCGCTGACGCAGATCGTCATTTGACCGCTTCTTCACTCCCCAACGCAGCAGTTCCGCCGAATTCGGCGAATTGGCGTCGCTCGGGCCGAACATCATCAGCGAAGGCCACCAGAAACGGTTGACGGCATCCTGCACCATCGCCTTCTGCGCCGGCGTGCCCGTGGCGAGCACCGAAACCATTTCGTAGCCCTGGCGCTTGTGGAAGTTCTCTTCTTTGCAGATGCGAATCATCGCGCGGGCATATGGGCCGTACGACGCCTTTGCGAGCACCGTCTGGTTCACGATCGCGGCACCGTCGACGAGCCATCCGATCACGCCCATGTCTGCCCACGACAGCGTCGGATAGTTGAAGATGCTCGAGTATTTCGCGCGCCCGTCGAGCAACTGCGCCAGCAGTTCCGACCGGTCGGCGCCCAGCGTCTCGGCGCCGCAATAGATGTACAACCCGTGGCCCGCTTCGTCCTGCACCTTCGCCAGCAGCCCGACCTTGCGCCGCAGCGAAGGCGCGCGCGTGATCCAGTTGCCTTCGGGCAGCATGCCAACGATCTCGGAGTGTGCATGCTGCGACATCATCCTGATCAGTTGCTTGCGATAGCGCTCGGGCATCCAGTCTTTTGGCTCGATGCTTTCGCCGTTTGCGATCCGGGCTTCGAAGGCGGTGATGGCCGCCGGATCCTCGGTCGTGGTGTCAATCGCGCGAGTCTGCGTCATGCCGAAATCTACCGGAGGTGACCCGTCGGGCAATGGACGGCGCGGTCGCCGGCAGGGTAGTTTCGCGGCATGAAAATTCGAACCCCCGAGCGCGTCTGGGCTGTCGCAGGTGGCGAGGTGGCCTCGGCCATCGCAGACGGTGTCGCCACGATCCGTTTCGGACATCCCAAGGGCAACTCGCTTCCCGGTGAGCTGTTACGGCACCTGGCGCGAACGATCACGGCGGTCGGGCAGACGCCGGATGTTCGCGTGATCGTGCTGCGAAGCGATGGAACCGGGCCGTTTTGCGCCGGAGCATCGTTCGACGAACTGGTGAACATCGGAACGGTTGAAGAAGGCGAAGCGTTTTTCAGCGGTTTCTCGCAAGTGATTCTGGCGATGATCCGGACGCCGCAATTCGTGGTCGTGCGCCTCCAGGGACGCGCAGCGGGCGGCGGGATCGGCATCGCAGCCGCTGCGGATTATGCCGTCGCGGTGCGGAGTGCGTCGGTCAGGCTGAGCGAACTTGTGGTCGGCATCGGGCCGTTCGTTGTCGGGCCAGTGATCGCACGCCGGGTTGGCATGGGACCCTTCATGGCGATGTCGGTGGACACGGACTGGCGCGATTCGCCGTGGTGCGAACGTCACGGACTGTTCGCGCGCGTGTTCGACGATACTGAAGCGATGGACAGCGGTATCGCGCTGCTGGCGACGACACTCGCGGCCTCGAATCCGGAGGCGATGCAGCGCATGAAGGCCGTGACCTGGAACGGCACCGAGGACTGGGACCGGCTGCTCGCTGAGCGTGCGCGCTTGAGCGGGTCGCTCGTGCTTTCCGATTTCACACGCCGGGCCATCGCGGCGTTCAAAGCGAAGTAGGCGAGGGAAGCCGGCGTCGCTCAGTCGCCGGCGCACACGGCAATCAGCGACTCCGCAAAGGTGGTGGTGAACCGGTGAGCGCGCAGATGCTGCGTGGCGGCAAAAACAGGCCCCTCGAGTTGCGCGGCTGATTCGCACAGTGACTCGAGGTCAAATGGCGTGCCTTCAATCCGCGCCAGATACTCCTCCGCGGCGGTGAGATAGCCCATCATGCCACCGAGTTGCGTTGGCGCGTATGCCTTTCGCGCATTGCGTAGCGCGCCGGAGCCCGCACGCGCGTCGGGCATCGCGAGATTCTCGGAGCCACACACCACGATCAGACGCGCGTTTGCCGCAATCGTTCCGATCGAAGCCATGTCGAGTGACGCACCGGCCGCGTTCACCACAAGTGCGTCGATGTCGCTCTGCAGCAACTCGCTCTTCGCAGCAGGCGCGTACACCCGCAACCCCATTGCGGCCAGCTCGGCGCGCCGACTTTCGCTGGCGTCCAGGGCGAGCACCCGCGTCTGAGTCTCGCGCAACCGCGTGAGCACGCGCGTGCCGACGTTCCCGCAACCGATCAGGCCAACGCTGGCACTGGCAATGTCGATGTCCAGTCCACGGAGCATGGCGACCAACACGTGGAAATTGCCTTCGCCGGTTGGCTGCGACGTATCCGATACGACGCTGCCAAGAAAACGTGCGTGCAGATAGTCGAGCGATTTCGTCGCGCCATCCGACATAATGCCGTGGCCGAGGTCCTGCCCGGTGGTGATCTGAAAGCCACCACGTGCTTCGGCATCGTGCAGGCAGGCAATCGCAAAGTCCAGCAGTGCAAAATCGTGTGGCTGGCCGACGCGTGCGTCCGGCGTGGGGTGAAGCACGCACTTCCCACCGACAATCCTGTTCGTGGCACGTCGCACGAGCGGACCGCCGATACCGAGGAGGCGCGACCACGCCACCTTCTCTTCCATGCCGACTGCCAGACCGGCGGCCTCGCGATCGCTGTCGAAGCCTGGTGATTCCGTGCGCTCCGGCGTTGCGATGCGAAATCCGCCGAGCGAAAGGCGACCGGATTCCGGTGCGGCGCAGGTGGCGATACTGAGGCGCCAGCCTGTACGCGGATCGAGGTATCGGTAGATCCATACATCCGGCGCGTCCTGACCACTGCGCTCCGTGAGCAACGCGGCGGTGTCACGTGGCTGCAAAACCGTCGGCACTGGCGCCTGAATCATGCGGAGAATATGTCGTCACGTTGAAGGAAAGCGTTTCGCGCGCGCGGTCGGGAACGAGACTGATGCGCGTACCGCTCACAGCTCGTCGCGCCGCGATCGGAGCGCGCGGAGCCGACTGCCTGGACTGCACCTTGAAGCGCGTGAAGGTAGGTGCGCGGCACGGCTGCGCGCCATCGCCGGTTGTCGGCGTCCCGACCTGGCGCGCAGCATCGGGACCGACGCGCCGCACATGCAGGTCGCGCAGCGCCACAACCGCCGCGACGGGTTCGGTCTCAGAGAGATTGAAGACCTCGTGCAGCACACCCGATTCGATGCCGATGGAGTCGCCCGGTCCAATCTCGACCGACTGCTTCAAGACATCGCCATAAAGCGTCTACGAAATGCGTGACTGATTGAAAGCGAGACGACGTGGGCGTCCTCCCGCCGAGCACACGAAACACTGCGGCGCATGCCAACTCTGGCACAGGCTTCGGCGACGCGCCATACTACCGCCCGCGCGTTTGGGTTTCTCGTTCCATGAATAGCCGCTACCATCGCGTCATCATTCTTCGCGATTGGCGGTCGCCGATCGTGCCACACAGCACAGGAATGGCGAACCCGGCCATCTCCCACAGGTATCACATACCGGTGCGGCCGGCGAACGCGTCACGCGCGTCACGCAGGCACTGCCGCAACTGAGACCCGCCTGTGTTTTTTCGAATGCCTCGCCCGCCTGCGCCAGTTGCGCATTGTGGCTGGCACAGCTGGCATGGAAACCTCGGGATACCGGATGCTGGGAGACTGCGACAGGTCTGGTCCTGCGCATCCATCACGCGGGCCTTCCCGCGAAACGGGCTTGCGCATCGCTGGTCTACCGTTGGCACTGTTCGCTTCAGCCCGCCACGGAGACCACATTCTTCCCATCGATCGATCCGCCGCCCACCCGCCCAACGCACATGCAGCTCCGACGCACCTGCTCCCTCGCCGTGCTCCTGCCGAGCCTGCTTACGGCCCAGCGTTCGTCACCC
>JANMWU010000489.1:0-9249 GCA_031380785.1 Gemmatimonadaceae bacterium | reverse complement strand
AGATTCGCGAAAATCGTGTCGATCGGCTGCCTGATATTCAATGGCTGTGGCGCACCGGTGGCTGCATTCGTGATCGCGGTCACCACGCCGTTCTGTACGGTGACATTCATCGCCGCTGAGTACTCCGGAGCGCAAAAGCAGCTTTGGCTGCTCGTGACCACGTAGCTCCTGAGACCAGCCCGTTGCCAGACTGCGCGCGCGGCGACGATATCGCGCGCTACCGGGCTGGTCGGTGACGAGCGCCCGCAGCCCGCGAAGAGTGACGCGACAAGCAGGAAAACTGCGGCGATACGAATCCTGAGGACTGGCATGACGGCGTCTGGGAGAGGCGAAACGCGCACTTGAGAGCGTACCCGGGCCGCCCAGCGCTCGTCACTTTCGCCCCCAGCGGCTATTCGTCAACAGTTTTGTTGACGAAAGCCACTCTGCGACTAGCTTCTTCCCAATGGAAGAGATGGGGACGGCGATTGTCGGGTATCGCGGAATTCAGGCGGAATTGCTGCTGGCGCTGAAGAAGCATCAGCCGCTGACGGCGCGGGAGCTGGCGGCGCGATTCGATGTGACGCCGAACGCGATGCGTCGGCACTTGGAGACCCTCGAAGCGGCCGGCGTAGTGCGTCACACCCGCGAAGTGCGCGGTGTTGGAGGTCCGGTTCACGCGTTTACGCTGTCGGCAAGCGGCGAGACACTTTTTCCGCGCACGTACGCGAACGTGCTGCTGGAGACGCTGGAGTCGATCGCAGCGGAGCGCGGTCGCGCCGGTGTGTCGGAATTCTTCCGACGGAAGTGGAATATTCTGGCCGCTGATGCGGCGCCGGCGCTGTCGCAGCTGCCGCTCAATGAACGGGTGCAGCTGGTGGCGGAGCTCTGGACATCGCTCGGCTATATGGCGGAAGCCGATGTGGACCGGGAGAGTGGCCAGCCGGTTCTGCGCAAACACAATTGTGCAATCCGCGCCGTGGCGGAGCAGTATCCGGAAGTCTGCGCGACAGAAATGGAGTTCATCTCCGAAGTGATCGGCGAACCAGCGGACCGTCGCCAGCACATCCTCGGCGGGTGCAACAGCTGTGAATACGTGCTGGGCGGCGTGCAACTGGCGCGCCGTCCGGTCGAAATCGTAATAAGCGACGCCGGTGACCGGCGAGGAGAGGCGTGACACGATGAGCAGCGAAATCGAGGCCCTGGTCGGCCGCGAGTACCAATACGGATTCGTCACCGACATCGAAGCCGACACGATCCCGGCCGGTTTGAGCGAGGATGTGGTGCGGCTGATTTCGTCCAAGAAGGGCGAGCCGGAGTGGCTGCTCGAATGGCGGCTCAAGGCGTATCGTCGCTGGCTGACGATGACCGAGCCGACCTGGCCCAACGTCCACTATCCACGCATCGACTATCAGGCGGTGCGCTACTACTCGGCACCGAAGACGGCCAAGCCGCTCGGATCGCTGGACGACGTCGACCCGACGCTGCTCGAGACCTACAAAAAGCTTGGCATTCCGCTCAATGAGCAGAAGATGCTGGCGGGTGTGGCCGTCGATGCCGTATTCGACAGCGTGAGCGTCGGCACGACGTACAAGGCCGAGCTGGCAAAGGTTGGGATCATTTTCTGCAGCTTCAGCGAGGCGGTGCACGAGCATCCGGAGTTGGTGAAGAAGTATCTCGGCAGCGTCGTCCCTTACAGCGACAATTTCTTCGCGGCGCTCAATTCAGCGGTCTTCAGCGACGGGAGTTTCTGCTACATCCCGAAAGGCGTGAAGAGTCCAATGGAGCTCAGCACGTATTTCCGCATCAACGCCGCCGACACGGGTCAGTTCGAGCGCACGCTGATCGTGGCCGAGGAAGGCGCGAGTGTGAGCTATCTGGAAGGGTGCACGGCGCCGAAGCGGAGCACCAATCAATTGCACGCCGCGGTTGTGGAGCTGGTGGCGCTGGATAACGCCACGATCAAGTACAGCACCGTACAGAACTGGTACGCCGGTGACGAGAACGGTGTGGGCGGCATTTACAACTTCGTCACCAAGCGCGGCAAAGCGATGAAGAATGCCAAGATTTCGTGGACGCAGGTGGAAACGGGATCGGCGATCACCTGGAAATATCCAAGCGTGATCCTGCAAGGCGACAACTCGATCGGCGAGTTCTACTCGGTGGCGGTGGTGAACAACATGCAGCAGGCCGACACGGGCACGAAGATGATCCACATCGGTCGCAACACGAAGTCGAACATCGTGAGCAAGGGAATCAGCGCCGGACGCGGGCAGAACAGCTACCGCGGCAAGGTGAAGATTCTGCCGAAGGCCGATGGCGCTCGCAACTACACCCAGTGTGACAGCATGCTCATTGGCAACGCCTGCGGTGCGCACACCTTTCCGTACATCGAGATCGACAACAACACGGCGACGCTGGGACACGAAGCGTCGACGACAAAGATCGGCGAGGACCAGATCTTCTATCTGAAGCAGCGCGGCATGAGCGCGGAGAACGCGGTCAGCATGATCGTCGCGGGTTTCTGCAAGGAAGTCTTCAAGGAACTGCCGATGGAATTCGCGCTCGAAGCGCAGCAGCTGCTCGGCATCACGCTCGAAGGCTCCGTCGGCTGAACCGGTCCGAACGCCCCACCACGCTCTTTCAAACACGCGGCACAACGAGAATTACATGAGCATGCTCGAGATTTCGAACCTGACGGCCACGGCCGGTGAGAAGGACATCCTGAAGGGGATCAACCTGACGGTGAACGCGGGCGAAGTGCACGCGATCATGGGCCCCAACGGCAGTGGCAAGAGCACTCTGGCACAGGTGCTGGCCGGTCACCCGTCGTATGAAGTGACGGGCGGCACGGTGCACTTCGAAGGCGAAGATCTGCTCGAACTCGAGCCGGAAGTTCGTGCGCACAGAGGCGTGTTCCTGGCCTTCCAGTATCCGGTCGAAATACCCGGCGTGAGCAACGCGTACTTTCTGCGCAGCGCCTTCAACGCAATGCGTGTGGCGCGCGGCATGGAAGAAGTGGATCCGATGGAGTTCCTGGATGTGATGGAAGAGAAGCTCAAAATCGTCGACATGGACGATGCGATGCTGGCCCGCAGCGTGAACATGGGTTTCAGCGGCGGCGAGAAGAAGCGCAATGAGATTCTGCAGATGGCGGTGCTTGATCCCAAACTCGCGATCCTCGACGAAACCGACTCGGGCCTGGACATCGATGCGCTGCGCGTGGTGGCCGAAGGTGTGAACAAGCTGCGTCGTCGGGACAATGCGACGATCGTTGTGACGCACTACCAGCGGCTGCTGAACTACATCATTCCCGACTACGTACATGTGCTGGCCGGCGGCCGCATCATCCGCAGCGGCGGCAAGGAGCTGGCGCTGGAACTGGAAGAGAAGGGCTACGACTGGCTGCTGCAGGAGGCGCTGGCGTGAGTGTTTCGCATTGGCA
This sequence comes from Gemmatimonadaceae bacterium, assembly GCA_031380785.1. Classification (GTDB taxonomy): domain Bacteria; phylum Gemmatimonadota; class Gemmatimonadetes; order Gemmatimonadales; family Gemmatimonadaceae; genus JACMLX01. The sequence continues at coordinate 5,825 of JANMWU010000489.1, read as the reverse complement.
GGCGGCCTTCGCCGCCCGTGCCGTTCGCGATGAGCCCCAGTGGCTGACATTGATGCGTCGCAGTGCGATGGCATCGTTTGGCAGGCTGGGCTTTCCGACACCGGCACTCGAGGATTGGCATTACACATCGCTGTCGTCGATCGCGGACGTTCCGTACACAATCGGTGGCGCGGCATCATCCACCACCGTGGCTGATCTGACGGCGTACATGATCAACGCCGACTGGCCAACGATCGTGTTGCTGAATGGCAGTTACTCGCCGTCGCTGTCGTCGCTGGACGCGTTGGCGGCCGGTGTGTGCGTGATGGACCTCACCACTGCGATGCGCGAACAGCCGGCACTGGTGCAGCAACACCTCGGTTCGGTCGCGGTGAGCGAGCACGCCATGACGGCGCTCAACACTGGCCTGATGCAAGACGGTGTGGTGGTGTTTGTCCCAGCGAACGTCGTCAGCGACACACCGATCCATGTGCTGCACGTGTCGGACGCGGCGGCGGCGGCATCGGCAACGTTTCCGCGCACGTTGATTGTCGCAGAGCGCAGCGCGATGGTGACGGTGCTCGAGAGTTTCGTCGGGCTGGCCGATGTGGCGTATTTCACCAACCACGTGGCGGAAGTGGTGGTGGGTGAGAACGCGACAGTGAACCACACCAAGATCCAGCGCGAATCCGAGCAGGCGACACACGTGAGCATGACTGAAGTGCATCAGGCGCGCGACAGTCACTACGTGAACTTCTCGATGGCGGTGGGCGCGTCGCTGAGCCGGACCAACGTGTACACAGTGCTGGACGGCGAAAACTGCGGCGCAACGCTCAACGGTCTGTACCTCGGCAAGGGATCGCAGCACACCGATCATCAGACGCGCATCGAACACGCGCAGCCGAACTGCTTCAGCCGCGAGCTGTACAAGGGCGTGCTGGACGGGTCTTCGCACGCCGTGTTCAACGGCAAGGTGTACGTGCATGCGATTGCGCAGAAGACCGACGGGAAGCAGAGCAATCACACGCTGCTGCTGTCGCCCGATGCGAAAATCGACACCAAGCCGCAGCTGGAGATCTTCGCCGATGATGTGAAGTGCACTCACGGCGCGACGGTGGGTCGCATGGACGAAGCGGGACTCTTCTACATGAAGAGCCGCGGTGTGCCGTCCGAGACCGCCCGCCGCCTGCTGACCTACGCGTTCGCGGCCGACGTGATCGAGACGATCGCGAACGATACGGTGAAGCATGCCCTCGAGCAGCTCACGCTTGAGCGCTATGCCGGCAGCGCCGTTCATGCAGCGGTTGCGCGCGAAGGCTGATTGTGGCGGATCTCGACGAGCTCTATCAGAGCATCATCCTCGATCACAACCGACGGCCGCGCAACTACGGTCAGCCGGAGCAGGCGAACCGTCAGGCCAGCGGACGCAACCCGCTGTGCGGCGATGAAGTGACCGTATGGCTGACCGTCGAGAACGATGTGATCGCCGATGTGAAATTCGTTGGCCACGGTTGTGCAATTTCCAAGGCGTCGTCATCGCTCATGACCGACGCCGTGCGCGGCAAGACGCGTGACGAGGCGCTGGCGATGTTCGATCGGGTGCACGACCTGCTCACCGGCAAGTCCGATCCGCTGGCGGAGCGGAAGTCGCTCGGACAGATCGCCGCTCTGGGCGGTGTGTCGCGATTCCCGATCCGCGTGAAGTGTGCGTCGCTTGGCTGGCACGCGTTCCGCAACGCGCTGCTGGGTGACGCGACGATCACGACTACCGAAACTGGTGCTTCACAATGACACCGCTCGCACCCCGCAGCGACTTCCCGCTGCTCGTCGGCGCTCCCACGCTGCACTACCTGGATTCGGCGGCGACGGCGCAGAAACCGCAGGCCGTGCTGGATGCGATGGCGCATTTCTATACGCACGATAACGCCAACCCGCATCGCGGCGCGTATGCGTTGTCGGCACGCGCAACCGAGCGCTATCACGATGCGCGTACGACGGTGGCGCGGTTCATCGGTGCGCCCGATGCCGATTGCACTTTGTTCGTGCGTGGCACCACCGAGGCGATGAATCTGGTGGCGTACGGATGGGGTGAGGCGAATGTGCAGGCCGGCGACGCGATCGTGGTGACGGCAATGGATCACCACGCGAGCTTCGTCACCTTTCAGCAGCTGGCGCGGCGCACCGGTGCCGAGTTCCGCATTGCGGAACTGACGAGCGATGGGTGTATCGATCTCGCGTCATTGGCATCGGTGATCGATGCGCGCGTGAAGCTGGTGGCGTTCCCGCACGTTTCGAATGCACTTGGCACCATCAATCCGGTGACGGCGATCGTGGCGATGGCACACGCCGTTGGTGCGATTGCGGTCTGCGACGGTGCGCAGGCGGTGCCGCATCTGGCGGTGGATGTGGATGCGCTGGGCGTGGATTTCTACGCCTTCAGCGGTCACAAGCTCGGCGGGCCGATGGGCATCGGCGTGTTGTGGGGACGCCGGTCATTGCTGGAGCGGATGGCGCCGTGGCAGTTCGGCGGCGACATGATTGAAGTCGTTGGCGATCAGCAGACGACATTCAACACGCTGCCACATCGCTTTGAGGCGGGCACTCCGAACGCTGCCGACGCGGTCGGACTGGCTGCGGCGTGCGACTACCTCACGGCACTTGACATGGACAAGGTGCGGGCACACGAACGCGTCCTTGCAGCTGTACTGCTCGACGCCTTGCAGCCGCTCGACGGCATCAGGATTTTCGGTCCGATGGACATCGATTCACGCAGCGGCGTGGTCAGCTTTGCATTCGACGATGTGCACGCGCATGACCTGGCGACGATCCTCGACGAACATGGCGTCTGTGTGCGGGCCGGCCACCATTGCGCGCAACCACTGATGCGTCGCCTTGGCATCGCTGCCACTGCGCGCGCATCGGTGTGGGTGCACTCCACCGAGGACGACGTGCAGGCGCTGGTGACGGCGTTGCAGCACGCGAAAGTCTTGTTTGCCGATGGCGCTCTCCGCTGATCCGCCGCCGCCGGTGGTGGCAGCACTGCCTCCGGAAGCCAGCCTCGCATCGCTGTATCAGGAAATCATCCTGTCGCATTATCGCGCCCCCAGACACAAGGGTGCGCTGGACAGCGGGATCGCGACGATCGAGCATCGCAATCCGCTGTGCGGCGATGTGTTGTCGGTGCAGTTCGCCGTCGAAGGATCGCGGATTGCCGACGCGGCATTCAACGCGCGAGCCTGTTCGATCACGCAGGCTGCTGCATCGATGGTGCTGGACCGGGTAATCGGCGGCACGGTGGCCGATGCGGAGGACACCGTGTCCCGTGTCGAGCGCCTGATCGAGACGACGGCGCCGTTGTCGGCGATGGAGAGTCATGACCTCGGCGACCTGCGGGCGCTTGCGAGCGTATCGCGCTTCCCGGCGCGGAAGGCCTGCGTGCGCCTCGTGCTCGGTGCGGTTCGCGAGGCTATCGCCGCCGGCTGAGCGAGGTCTGGACTGCGCAAACATTCAGCGTCGGTTCGTGTTACCACACAAGTTAAAACGCGTTTGCGTTTCGATCGTCCTGAAAGGGGGCGGCAAGACTTGCCTGCCACGCGCGGTTGTGTTTCTTCCAGCAACCGACTTGGCGATACCGCTGAGTCCGGACAATCTGCTGCCCTGACCTTATCTATGAATAGAAGCGTTTCACGTTTCGTCCTCGCCGCCAGCGCGCTTTTCCTTGCAGCTTGCGGCGGTAAGAAAGACGTCACGAATCCTGGCGGCTCCGCGAGCATCGCGGTTACGGCGGGATCGACCACGTTGTCGATTGTGCAGACCGCGAGCGGCACTGCGGCCCTTACCGTCGGCCGGACGAATTTCACCGGTGACGTCGTTCTGACGGCCGAGAATCTTCCGACCGGCGTGACGGCGACGTTCACGCCCTCAACGCTGACGGCTGGTGTGACGAGCAGCAGTCTGTCGCTCGCAGTATCCGGCACGGCTGTGGCGGGCGGCGCAGCATCGAACGTGACAATTCGCGCGCGCGGAACCGGCGTCACCGACGCGACGACGACGGTTGCGTTGACGGTGACCGTAGCGGCAAGTGGGACGGTGAGCATTTCGCTCAGTCCAACGACTGCGTCGATCACGGCCGGCCAGACCACGCAGACCGTTGCCACGATCACGCGTGCCGGTGGCTTCACCGGTGGTGTGAATTTCACCGTGACAGGTACTGCTGCCTCCGGCATGACGACCACGTTCTCGGTGGCAAATCCGGTGACGGCGAACAGTCTGACGTTTTCGGTGGCGACGCTGGCTTCGCTCACGCCTGGCCCGTACACGCTCACGCTGCGCGCGAACGCCGCCGGCCTGACTGAAGGCACGGCGACGTTTGTGGTGACAGTTGCCGCGCCGCCGAGCAACAGCGTCACGTGGCGCTTCTGCAATCCGGCGCGCTATCCACTCTGGTTTGCGTATCAGGACGGCCTGTCGGGCAGCTGGCAGCGCGTCACGGAGACCTCGCCGGGCGTGTACACATTCGCATACGGTCAACCGCAGGTCGGCATCACGACGGTGACGCAGGAAGGCACCGCGATCTCGACTGACATTCAGTACTACGGTCTCTCTGAAGTAACGGCGGCCGCCGCGGCAGAATGCATCGACAATCCGATTCCCGGCACCAAAACGCTGACTGGCACGATCAGTGGTTTTACGTCTGGGAATGAAGTCGCGACGGTGTCGATGGGCAGCGCACTTTCGAGTGCTGCCAGCCAAACGACGCCGAATTTCACGATCACCAAGGTGCCCAGTGGCCTCGTGGACTTGATTGCCGTGCGGGCGAATCTGGTGTCGAGCAGCGTGCAGCGCGTGTTACTCCAGCGCGGCCTGAATCCGGCAAGCGGCTCATCGCTCGGAACGCTTGATCTGGCTGGCGGCACTTCATTCGCACCGGCCACGGGAACGCTCACCGTGACGGCGCCGAACGACGGTCCACTGTCCGCTCAGAATGTGTTCACGACGACGACCGGTTCATCGGCGTCATTCGGGACACCACCGCTGTCGAGCGGCGTGGCCGCCACCTACCAGGGCATGCCGCTGGGACAGCTGGCGACCGGAGAACTGCAGGAGGTTCAGGTAACCCAGACGGTTGGTAGCACGCTGAGTCGTTTCATCACGCGCTACACGCGCGAGCCCACCAGCGTCACGCTCACGATGCCGTCGGATCCGGGCGCTCCGACGGTCACGAACGTCACCGGCTCGCCGTACGCGCGCGCCACAGCGAGTGGTGCGCTGCCGGCGGCGTTCAACACGCTGGTCACGTTCGGTTACACGCAGGCGGCGACGCCATCGCGCTCGTGGAGCATCACAGCAACGTCCGCAGGGCGCACAAGCACGACGACGTATTCGTTCACATTGCCTGATTTCAGTGCGATGTCGGGCTGGCAGAACACGTGGGCACTGGGTTCGGGCGCGACGTCCGTCGCAAGCACGTTCTTCGGTCAGACCGGTGCGGCGGTGGATGGCACACCGATCGCCGGAACGACGATTTACACCATTGGCCGACTGGGGACGTTCACGTTCCCGTGATGTGATTGCACCATGGGCCCCGATCAAGGGGTCAGAGATCTTGATCGGATCAAGATCTCTGACCCCTTGATCGTTTTTGCTTACGCTCCGATCAAGATCTCTGACCCCTTGATCGTCCCCGTGATCGCCCAGGATCGGTTTTCAGGGCACCGGCGCCGGTCGGGGGATGCCGAGTTCCTCCATCGGCGGCAGCGTTTTGTCACGCCGGAATTGGGCCATGGCGGCGCGGATTCGATCACTGCGCTGAATCCACAGCTGCGCCGCCGCGTCGTACCGATTGG
>JANMWU010000484.1:0-2080 GCA_031380785.1 Gemmatimonadaceae bacterium | reverse complement strand
AATAAATGGCAGGCCCGGCTCGACGCCTCGCAGATACGCCTGCCACTCGGCGAGCAGCACAATCAGGCGATCGACGTTGTCAATCGCCGTGTCGTAGCAGATGTCGATGTCATTCGTGAATCGCGCCGAGCCATGTACGGTAGCGGCCACGCCGCCGATGAGGACGAATCGAATCTGCCGCGACACGAGTGCTGCGAGGATTGCTTCAAACATGCGCGTTTCAGGTGGATGCAGATGCGGATTCGCGGCGCACGCGCTTGGCGAAAGAGTGCATCGCGTCGAGCTGTCGCAGTCGCTCGTGGGGCGTTTTCCGCATGTTGTCGCCGACGAGAGACAAATCCAAGCCCCAGTCTGCGGCGGCGGCCAGTGCATCGACAGGCCTGGTTCGCGGCCTGCCCAGCGTTGGCGGTGCGTACGATTCTCGTAGCTCGGCGAGGCGTACGTTGAATGACGAGAGGAGCCGATAGAGGTCGATGGTCAGCGAGACGTTGCCGTCAGCGCGCGAAGACACGGTCACTAGCGAGCCGGCGATTGGCGTCTGGCGCAGTGCCTGTTGTGCAAGCGTGAATGCGGTCGAGAGCGGAACGCCGAGGGTGTCGTGAATTTCGCGTGTGACAGCCAGGCGTCTGGCGAGGTCGAGGCTGTATCTCGGGTGGCGGTCGAGGGCGTGGAGCGTGTTAAGCACCCACTTCGGTGTCGTGGCGAGGAGCCGGGCGAAAGCGGCGAGGGTCATAAGTAAGTCTAGCAGATAGACACGCTTAAAGTACCAGGACGGTGTGAAGACGCGGAGCCGGCATCAGGTACATCTCACGGCGGCCTTGCAGCACGCCGCGGAGTGTGTGATTGTGTCAATCGAAGTACAATGATCGTCGGGCGATTCTGAACTCGCTGCTGGTTCAATCTCCTGCGACCGCGTCTCGGACCGCGCATCGAGCCGACGCCCAATGGCTTCACGAGGCCGTGCGGGATGTCTCTTCGACCGGGGCATGGCCGAACATGAAACGAAACCTCGCTCTGAGCCGACCAGTTCGACGTCTCTCCGGGCGGCACGCGATCTATCGGCGCAATTGGTTCTGTGGTGCAAACTCCGCGCAGACACTCGGCTTTGTGCTGCTCCTCTCAATGCCGTCAGTCGCCCACGGCCAGCGCGGCGGGCCGGCGGTGCATACGGAGGTCCGGCGGATCGTCGACGCCTTTCTCGGGCATTGGACGCTGACCGGAAGATTCACCGACCCTGGCGTCGCGACGCCTTTGCACGTGACCGGCACGATCGACTGCGAGTCAGCGGCCGGTGGCATGGCGGTGCACTGCCGCGTGGTGAACGCCGTTACAGGCGGCGGTCAGATTGAGATCGCCACCATCGTGGGCTACAGCCCCGACGATCACCGGGTGCACCTGATGGAAGCCGCATCGATGGGCTCGTATCACGAGCACCGAGGAAGTTGGAACGGCAACGTGATCCAGTTCGAACGCCTGACCAAATCAGTCGCTGGGAAGCGGATTGTCGAGGATTTTGCGATCGGTTTTCCTTCCCCTGGCACGATGAGGATCACGTCCCTCGAACGCGCTGCAGAGGGCAGATCAACGCTGGATCTCGTGGGGACAAGGGAACTACGCGTGAGATGACTGGCGCGACGTCATCGCAGCCACCGCACGCGCTGCTTCATGCTGGCGGCCTGCCCGCTCACTGCCTATCCACCGGCCCGAACTGCTGATCCAGCCATCGTGTGGCCTCCGACACCCACATGTTTCTCGGCAAGAAATGTCCGCCTTCGAACAGAACTTGCTTCTTCGTGCCTGGCGGAGAGCCGAGCAGCCGGAGAAACGGGACTTGCGACGACTCGTACGGAAAGACGCTGTCGTAGCGGCCACTGAGCATCAGCACCGGAATGCGAATGTGTGGCAGGAAATTGACCGGGTCTTCTTCGGGCCGGATCATGTTGGCATTGATGCCGGGCACGGTGAGAATCGCGGTGCGGATGCGCGGCTCGATGGCGAGCGCCGTGCCACCGACGCGTGCGCCCCAGCTCGAGCCGACGTAGGCCAGACGCGTCGTGTCGATGTCTGCGCGCGTGAATAC
>JANMWU010000432.1:0-5054 GCA_031380785.1 Gemmatimonadaceae bacterium | reverse complement strand
GCAGCGTGTCGATGTACGCCGTCAACTCGGCTACTTCACGACTCTCCGGCGCAGCGGCGGTGCACGCGGTGACCGCCGCGACACTCAGCAGAAGGAAACCAGTTCGCATGACTACACTCTACTCACGTGGCCCCCAACCACCCACCACGGCGCGCCGTACTCTCGCGCCGACGCGACGTATGCGCAATTCCTCCGGCTCATGCGCCACGAAACGGCCCGCGACTGCTCTGACGCGGGCGTTCGACGGTCGCCTTGTTCATGTCAGCTCGCATGACCCTGCCGTGGATGTGTTGATCGTCACTCCGGCTGTGATCCGGCTCAGTCACGTCGCGCAGCCCCGCGATCGAGCGCATCGTAACTTACACGAATGGTACCAGCGCCAATCAACCCACAAATCAGGAAACGGCGCTCGGGCCCGCACCGCGCGACGTACCTGCTTGTCCGGCTGCTTCGTCTGTTCGCTGGCGTGGCAGCGGCCGCGCCGCAAATACTCGCACAGCCGGTCGCCACCTACCAGCGTCGTGAACTGAAGATCGCGGTCCGTGATGGCACGTCGCTGTTCGCGGTCGCGCTGATTCCTGCCGGTACCACTGCTCCGCTGCCGATCATTCTCGTGCGCACAGCTTTTGGAGCGGAGCGGCACTTCAAGGATACGACCGTACCGATCGCGTTCCGGGAACTGGCACAGGACGGATACATCTTCGTGGCCGAGGATATTCGCGGATGCGGCAAGTCCGGCGGAACATTCGTGACGAACCGCGCGCAGAATGATCCGCGAAACGCACCGGGAACAAACGAGTCCACCGATGCCTGGGACACGATCGAGTGGCTGGTCAAGAATGTCCCGAATAACAACGGTCGCGTCGGTGCAATCGGCACGTCGTACAACGGCTGGCTGGCGGGCATGGCCGCAGTGAATGCGCATCCGGCACTCAAGGCCGTGTCACCGCAGGCTCCCGCCGCCGATACCTGGCTCGGCGACGACTTCTTTCACCAGGGAGCATTCCGCCAGACGCAGGGCGTGACGTATGCTGCCTACATCGAAGGAAGCAACGGCCTGACGCTTCCGGACTTCGATCAATACGCGTTCTATCAGCGCATCCCGACGCTCGACTCGCTGGCAAGAGTCACTGGTATCGCGAACCTTCCGTCATGGACCGGATTTCGTGAACACCCCGCCTACGACGCGTACTGGCAGGCCAAGGCGATGCAGCGCGTGTGGTCCGCATCTACTGTGCCGACGCTGATTGTCGGAGGTTTCTGGGACGAAGAAGACATTCTCGGCGCGCAGCTCATGTATCGCACGCTCGAGAAGTCAGATCAACGCAACGCAAATCGACTCGTGCTCGGCCCCTGGTCGCACAATGGATGGACGCGCGCCGGCGGCGACGCACTCGGCCCGGTGCCACTCGGAAGTAAGACGGCGGACGAGTTCCGCGAGAAGATTCAGCGTCCATGGTTCGCGTACTACCTGCACGGCACCGGCGACGGACAGTTCCCCGAAGCGACGGTATTCGAATCGGGCGCAAATGCGTGGCGTACGTTCGACGCGTGGCCGCCGAAGACGGCGCAGCCGCGAAACATCTATCTTCGCGAGAGCGGTGCGATTTCGTTCGAGCCATCGCCGGCGCTCGAGCTGGCGACCGCCGCGCGCAGTTCAGTTGCGATGCACACGGCGGCTTACGACGCGTACGACTCTGATCCTGCGCATCCCGTGCCGTACATGCCGCGCCCCGACGACGGTACCGCGTGGAGCACATGGATGCAGGCCGACCAGCGCTTCGTCGATGGACGTCCCGATGTACTCACATGGCGCTCGGAGCCGCTGACTTCCGACATGACAATCGCCGGTAACGTGGTGGCGCATTTGTTCGCATCCACCTCCGGATCCGATGCTGACTGGGTTGTGAAGCTGATCGATGTCGCACCTGACACAGTGCAGGAGGGACCGATCACCGGCGGCTACGAGTTGATTGTCAGCGCCGACATCATGCGCGGACGGTACTGGAAGGGATTCGGCGCGGCCAATCCGATTCCCGCGAATACCATCACGCCGTTCACCGTTGATCTGCATGATCAGCTGTACCGATTCCGCCGTGGACATCGCCTGATGGTGCAGGTGCAGAGCACCTGGTTCCCGCTTTACGATCGCAATCCGCAGTTGTTTGTGCCCAACATCTTCAGCGCGACGGTGGGCGACTATCGCGCAGAGCAGCATCGCGTGTGGCACACTGCCCGTCATCCGTCGCGTCTGTCGATGCTGGTGCTGCCGTAGCATGGCTGCTGGTGCGTCGTACACAACGCAGTTCAGGCGTCGCGGCGGTTCAGCGAAATAGCACGCCTGCAGGGCAAATGCGGTAAAGGCACGCACGCGTCACACCTGTTGTTCACGATGCATGCGGTGGTCACGGCACTTCGAGCACGCGGTCGTGATGAAACTCACCCTGCTGCCAATGTCTGAGCATTCGATGGCGACCAAAGGCGCGGTCGACCTGCACCAGAAGGTCGCCGAGGCTGAGATGCGTGGCGAGGGTGTGCAGCGTGACCATGCGACGACTACGACGCGATTTGTGGATTCGTTTCCAGCTACTCATCCGTGGGCGGCGGTGATGTGGTTCAAGCGACGTGATCCCATACCCCTGTTGGACGACTTCACGCCTCCGCAATCGCAGCGATTGAAACCTTGAGACCCGGTATCCGCGCCGGAAGCTTCGCACCTTGCCGCGCGGGCGGGTTCGATGGGAACCACTTGATGTACTCCTCGTTCATGCCCGCGAAGTCGTCCTCGTCAGCGAGCACGATCGTCACGCTGACGACCTTGTCAATTGAGCTTCCCGCCGCATCGAGAATTGTCGCGATGTTTTTCAGGCACTGCCTGGTCTGCTCCTGAACTGTGGTGCCGACAAACGCACCAGTCACCGGATCACTCGGCGCCGTGCCGGAGACAAATACCAAACCAGCCGCCCGGACGGCTTGACTGTACGATGCAGGCGGCTTGGCCGCCTTGTCTGTGAAGATAATGTCGCGAGGCATCCTACAATCAGTATGTGGGAGAGACAGCGGCGTTCTGGCAGAACACTCCGCACGAGACGTCATGTGCATTGTCAGTCACACACGGCACTACGCCGACGGCCGCGTGCGACTTGGCCGACCTGGGTGTGAATGAACGTCCGGACTGCGGCGCTAAAGCGCAATGTGCTGCCGCATTCCGCCTGAACGAACTTCCCGAGTCGCAGAGTGCTCGACCAACTCGCGCCGATGGTTGTCGCCAGCGAGAAGGACTCCGGCATGCGACCGCGCGGTCGCCTTGGCACCGCCTCCGGCGCGGGTGTACCACTCAACTCGGCCAGAATCCGCGCGGCAACTTCCGGCTATGAGCCTCGGGCGCGTATGCCGAGTATGCGACAAAATGCGACGAGGTCCGCTTTTATCCAGTACCAGCGCGCAAACTCTCACGCGGTCATCCCGCGCGAGAGCTCCGGTCGATCCAACGCAGCTTCCGCCATCAGGTTGTATCCGGCGTGCCAGTATTGCGAGCATTCAGCGCCAGATAAAGCTTGTCGGGCAATCTTTCGCCGGTCAGTAGCAACGCGTCAAGCGTCGCGGCGACCTGCGTCGTGTGTGATCGACTACGGTGAAGTTGCACGCCGTGCACGCCAGCTCCGCTGCCGTTCCGCCAGCGTCGAGTCGTGCGCATTGGACGATTGAATCCATTCCTGATAGAGCGGATTCTTCACCAGGAAAGAGAGGTAGCGCGGGATCGTGGACGGATCAACGCCGTTCAGAATATCGACCGTCGTCTTCACCGCGGCAGCGGAAAAACCGTTCCAGATATGTTCGCCAAGTGCAGCGCTGGCGTGCCGCGGAGCGCCGATGTAGCCGGGCCAGTTTGGCTGCCGCGCAACCGCGAAGCTCTCCTGATAGTTCGCGCCACTGAACGTCGGCGCACCGCTGAACGCCGGCGACACCAGTTGGGGGGCGAGATACAACATCATGCTGTGCTCGTCGGCGCCACCGTGCAGCGAGACGCCGTCGTCGCGCTTCTGCTCGGGTGTCATGATGCTCATCGCACCGCCCCATCCTCCGAGCACGGGCAGCAGGCCCCACAGATTCACCATCTGACCGCCGTAAGTGTCATGAAAGAAATCGCCTGCCTCATCCAGCGCACCGATATGAAGCGGTGAGCCATGCACATGCACCACCATGATCCACCGGAAACCCTGCTCGCCGAGCTCTGTTGCGAGGTCCATGTACATCGCGCGCAGCGTCGAGGGGCGCACCGTGTACGTGCCAGGAAACTGGAACTTGCCACCGATCTCGTTCGAGCCGCTGGCACCGACTGAGACAGGCGGGAACACCAGCACCGTCCAACCCGGCTTCTGCGCGAACACGCCCGTCGCAATCGCTGACGTCAGACGGTCGCTCAGGATGCCGTCGGTGAATGCAGGGAGGTACGGGCCATGTTCTTCCAGCATTCCGCCCGGCAGAAGGACGACGGTTTTGCTGTGGTCGAGCGCAAGAATCTGCTCGGTGTTCAGTTCACCGATCTGCAAGATTTGCGCGCGACACTCGAGAGAGCTCGCGAGCACTGCAAGCGCCAGCAACGACCAGTGGAGCCGCATACGATTCTCCGTGAACGAAAGAGCGGGGCGACAGTGCGATGCCGCTAAAGCGCGCTGATCGTCACATGGTAGCCGTCAGGATCGCGCAGCGAGAACTCTTTCGTGCCGGTGTTCGGATTCACGTGTGGCTCTTCTTCGAGCCGGTCGACGAGAGGCCGGGCGTCCCGCAACACACGCTCGTAGTCATCGACACGAAAGAACAGCAGGAGGCCGTTGCCCGGCGTACCATCACTTGGGCTCAGAAGCGACGGATGGTCCTCGATGGCCCACTGGTGAAGGCATAGCAGCACCGTTCCATCGGCGTCGATGAGCTGACCAAAGTGGGAATGTCCCGGTGCCGTGGCAGGCTGTCCCAACAGCGATTGATACCAGGTGAAGCTCTGTGGCACATCGCGCACGCCGATGATCGTCCAGATGCGTTTCATATCGCGC
>JANMWU010000419.1:0-6936 GCA_031380785.1 Gemmatimonadaceae bacterium | reverse complement strand
ACCATTCAGCCCTATCCGTCAAGCGCCATCGGAACGGCCAGCGTGCGGCCGCTGGATATGGCCAGCGCTTATGGGACAATCGCGAATGGCGGTGCGGCGGTGAAGCCGCGATTCGTGGCACGCGTTGAGGATCGCAGCGGGCGCACGGTGTGGGCGCCGCGCAATCCGGCACCGCAATACGCCCTCGACAACAGGGTCGCGTTCGTGCTGCGCGACATGATGCGCGACGTCGTGGAGCGCGGAACGGCGACGGCGGTAAGAAAGTACGTGCCGGCGCGCATTCCGGTCGCCGGAAAAACCGGCACCACCAACAACAGCACCGACGTCTGGTTTGTCGGTATGACGCCGGAGTTGGTCGGCGCCGTGTGGGTGGGCTACGACACACCGCGTGCGATCAACGGCGGGCAGGCCGCTGGCGGCACCATTGCGGCGCCGATCTTCGGTCGCGCGGTGCAGGCCTACTACGCCGGCAATCGCCCGACGATGCCGTGGACGCCGCCGCCGGGAGTGGTCTCGATGGACCTGGATCGCGACACCGGTCTTCCAGCAACTGAAACGACGCTGGCCACCAGGCGCTATACCGAGTGGTTCGTCACCGGTACCGAGCCTGGCGCGATTCCGCTCGATGTGTGGAAGCTGATGGAGCTGGGTGGCATTGGTCGCTGACTCACGTCCCGCCGTACCACTCATACCCACGATCGCTCCAGTACCCGCCGTTCGCCGTCGGCATCACGACGATCTTTGTCAGATACTTCGTGTTCTTGTAGCCGAGCTTCACCGGCCCGTGCACCCGCGCCGGTGCACCGTACTGCGGTGACAATCGCTTCCCGTCTTTGGCCAGCACCAGCATCGTCTGCGGATGCATGCTGCTTTCGATGTCCCAGCTTTCATGATATCCGTCGTCGAAGCTCATGAAATCGATGAACCGCGCATCGGCGTTCGGCTGCACCGCCGACATCAGAGCGCGCAACGGCACACCGGTGAAATCGGCGACTGCCGTCCAGCCTTCAACGCAATAATGCGGCACGCGCTGCGTCTCGAGCTTCATATGGCGCAGATCGTCGTATGTGAACGTGCGCGGCGTCTTCACGGCACCGGTCACTTCAAGCGACCATGCACCACGGGCGGCCTCATTCCACATCGGCACTGAATCGCTGACCCAGTACGCCGGAAAGCGCGCGCCGGCCGGTGTCACTCTGCCGATGTGCGCCGGCGCGTTGGCGTCGAGCAGCCAGCGTTCAAACTTTTCGTTCTGACGCGTTGCGAAGTTCAGAAGGCTCTCCGCCGACTTCGGTCCGCTGCTGTTGCACGCGCCGAGAATCGTGGCACCGATTCCGAGTGTGGACAACTGCAAAAATGCACGTCGATCGACGCGGCCCGACGCGCGTGCGCGCTCGACCACTTCATCCGCCTTGCGGAGAATTTCGCGGTGCGGTGTCATGCCGGCTCCTCGACTTCAGCAGGTGCGAGATGCACAAATGGCCGCGCGTTACGCGCTTCCGGCGAATAGCGCTCCTCGTCATAGCCGCCCGTCGTCATCGCGCGCAACCCATACGGGTCAACCGCGAAGACCATCACCACATGAACCACCACCAGTACCGCCAGACCGAGCATCGCACTGAAGTGCCACCAGCGTGCCAGATGATATCCACCCAGCGCCGCAGCCAGCCAGCCGAGCGAAACGGGCTTCCAGATCGCAACACCTGACACGACCGAGACCATTCCAAGCACGATCATGGCGGTGTACGCGTACTTCTGCAGCGCGTTGTGTTTGCCCTGATGCGGATGCCGCCGGGTGATGCCGAGGTAGAACTTCGCCATCGAGATTGCATCGTGGATCGATCCGCGCCGTGGCACCAGTTCACGCCACTCACCGCGAAACCAGAGATAGCCTATGTACACGATGCCGTTGGCGACCAGCAGCCACATCATCGCGAAATGCCAGTGACGCCCGCCACCAAGCCAGCCGCCGAACGTAAAGATGTCGGGAACAGGTTTGCCTTCCCACGGCCACCATGGAAAACTGCTGCCTTTCGCCGCAAACGCGGGACTGGCGTTGAAAATTCGCAGTCCCGAGCCCGCCATCACAAAGAGTGCAACCGCGCTCACCCAATGCGTGATCCTGACGATCGGATGATGACGCGATGCAGGCTTCTTCGGTGCCACGGATACCGACGGCAGTGCTGACACCGGTACCGCGGCCGCCGGTTGGGCCGGAACGACTTGCTCCTCTGGTGCCTCACCGCTCATTGATTGTCACTCCGCCAGCAGTGCTTTCACTGCAGCATCGATGTCGTCGTATCGCCCTTCACCATCGTGATGGAAGCGAATCCGTCCCTGCTTGTCAACAATGTAGACCGAGGGCCAGAAACGATTGTTGAAGCTGCGCCAGATTGCGAAATCGTTGTCCATCACCACCGGAAACAGAACGCCCAGTTCCTTCACGCGCCGGGCGACATTGGCCGGCACCTTCTCACGATCGAACTCAGGCGTGTGCACACCGATCGTGACCAAACCGGCCGACTTGTACTTCGCGGCGGTCTCCTCGATGTGCGGCAGCGCGTTCAGGCAGTTGTAACAGCCGAACGTCCAGATCTCGATCATTGTGACATGGCCGCGCAGATCGGCACGCGAAATCGGTACACTGTTGATCCATTGCGTGCCGCCATTCAACTCCGGCAGTGCGCCGAGATCCGGCAGTGTCGCGCCTGGCTTCGCGGTCGCAACCGGCGGCGGTCCGGATCGGAGACGATTCGCCAGCACAATAGACAGCGGAAGGGCGAGCAGGACGGTGACTGCAAGAACACGACGGCGCATCGGTACGTCTCCAGAGGAATGACTGACGCTGCGGTTATACGCCGACCGCGCGAGCGGTTCCCGCAGTGATGAAAAACAACAACGCCCCGCCGGATTTCTCCGACGGGGCGTTCTCCCTTTGCCGCTGCCTCAGTCCGTTGTGACAGCGCTGCTTGTCACTGCGGTGCTTGTCACAGCGCGGCTAACTCCCGCTCGATCACCCGCTCGACCTCGCTCTGCGGCACCAGTGCCACCTTGAGCACGTCTTCCAGCGTCTGCACCGGATAGAACGAGAGCGTGTCGCGCACTTCCTGCGGCACATCCTCGAGATCCGCCTCGTTCGCCTTCGGAATGATCACGTGCCGGATACCGGCGCGATGTGCACCGAGCACCTTTTCCTTGATGCCGCCGATCGGAAGCACCCGCCCGCGCAGCGTGATTTCACCAGTCATCGAGACATCGCGGCGTACGGGCCGTCCGCTCATCTCGCTCACCAGCGCGGTCGCGATCGCGATACCGGCGCTCGGACCGTCCTTCGGAATTGCACCAGCCGGCACGTGGATGTGTGCCTCCACCGCACCGAGGCGATTGGCTGGAATTCCCAGCGCCGCCGCGTTGTTGGTGGCATACGTGAAGGCGGCGCGAGCGCTCTCCTTCATCACATCACCCAGCTGTCCGGTCAGAATCAACGACACCGGACCACTCACTCCGAGACCATCGGTGATGGTTTCCACCGCCGTTTCGGCCACGCCCGGCTTCGGGCCAGGGCGCGTGCCCGGACGACGCACCGATGCTTCGACGAACATGATGTCGCCACCCATTGGCGTGTAGTACATGCCGTTTGCGATACCGACGCTGTCGGTGTCGGCGATCTTTTCCGGATGCACGCGCGGACGGCCCAGCAGCTCGCGCACATCACCGCTGTCGAGCACCTTCGGCACCTTTGCCGCTTCGTCACCACCGGCCGCCAGCTTGCGCGCAACCTTGCGGGCCACCGCACCGATCTGACGTTCGAGCTGACGCACACCTGCTTCACGCGTGTACTGACTCACAACTGTCATCACCGCGTCGGGCGTCAGCGTGATACCGGCGCTCTTCAGGCCCGACTCGTCGAACTGACGCGGCACCAGATACTGCGTCGCGATGCCAGCCTTCTCGCGCTCGGTGTAACCACTGAACTCAACCACTTCCATGCGATCCAGCAGCGGACCCGGAATGTTCTGGATGAAGTTCGAGGTGGCGATGAACAGCACCTCGCTCAGGTCGAACGGCACACCGAGATAGTGGTCGGTGAAGCTGTTGTTCTGCGCCGGATCGAGCACTTCGAGCAGTGCGCTGGATGGGTCGCCCTGAAAGCCGCTCCCCAGCTTGTCCACTTCGTCCAGCAGAAAAACGGGGTTCTTCGTGCCGGCCGCCTTCATGCCATTGATGATGCGGCCCGGCATCGCGCCGACATACGTGCGACGATGACCGCGGATGTCCGCCTCGTCGCGCACGCCACCGAGCGCGATGCGCACGTACTCGCGACCAAGCGCACGTGCGATCGACTTCGCGATCGATGTCTTGCCGACGCCCGGTGGTCCGTTGAAAAGCAGGATCGGGCCGCGCGCCATCGCGCGTGACTTCGCTTCCTTCGTATCGGTGATGATTGGCTTGTCGGGCGATGGAATTACCTCATCGTCCGCGACCAGCCTGGCCGCCGGCAGTTCACCGGTCTCGTGCAGCTCCGCTTCCAACTGCTTGGCACGCAGCTCACGTACCGCAAGGAACTCAAGCACCCGATCCTTCACGTCGCCAAGGCCGTAGTGATCCTCTTCGAGGACTTCAACGGCGCGCGGCAGATCGAGCTGATCGTCGCTGCGCGTATTCCACGGCAGCTCGGCGATAGACTCGAGATAGGTGCGAATGACCTGCGCCTCCATGCTCTCGCGACCGGCGCGCTCGAGCCGGCCCAGTTCGCGTTCGACTTCCTTCTGCGCTTCCTTCGGCAGTACCAGCTTGGCCAGCTTCTCGCGCAGCGCTTCGACTTCCTTGCTGGAGTCGTCGTCGCCGAGCTCCTTCTGGATCGCCTTCAGCTGCTCGCGCAGAAACATCTCGCGCTGACGGTCGCCGAGTTCTTCCTGAACCTGATTCTTGATTTCTTCCTGCGCCGACAGCATGCCGATCTGCCGCTGCACGTGTACCAGCACGCGACGAATGCGCTCCTCGACGCTGAGCGTTTCGAGCAGCGCCTGCTTCTGCGGCACGTCCACATCCAGATAGCCGGCCACGAGGTCGGCAAAGCGACCGGGTTCAGTCACGCTGTCGAGCACCTGATGCACGGCTTCTTCCGGCAGGCCACGTTTTTCACCGAGTTCGGTGGCGCGCTCGCGGGTTTCGCGATGCAGCGCTTCGAACGCCGGATCCTTGGGGTCGATCGGCTCCATGTCGGCGGTCGGCACGATCACGGCGGAGAGAAATCCCTCCGTCTTCACGAACTGGAGCGCGGTGGCGCGGGTCTCTCCCTGCAGCAGCAGCTGCACGCCGCCAAGACCGCGTTGAATCTGACCGATGCGTGCGATCACACCGGTGGTGTACAGCACGTCACCGGTGGGTTCGTCGCTGTTGTCGCGCTGAGCCACAGCAAAGACAAGGCGGTCGCCCTTGAGCGCCGTCTCGATGGCGCGCAGCGTCCCGGGCCGACCGGCGGCGATGGGAGCGGTAAGGCCGGGGAAGATCACCTGTCCCCTGAGGGGAAGGACGGGCAGAGTCTGACGTTCAGCCATGAAGGCCTCTGGTGGTGCTGGGACGGCGTGGCAACGACACCCCGGACACGATACGGACGCGACCTGCGGAATTCTGCGGGACGAGGACCCTTGCCAGGGTCCACGGTCCACGATGAGCTGGTCGCGTCACCTTCGTTGGAATAGAAGCAAGGGGCGGGCGCAGTCGCTGATGCCAAGTCGGCATCCCGGTCCAAACTTTTCCGGCCTGACTGGCGTACGGGGTGCCAAGTGGTCAGGCTCGGCTATCTGTGGCGCGCGCGCCCGTAAGACTGACGTGCGCACGAGCTCCACATTGTTGCCGAGCCCGACTGCAACTCCTACGGGTGGTTCCGGGATGCTATCCTACGCTGATCGTAATTCTGTCCCTTTTCGCCGGCCCTACGTGCCTGATCCGGTAGATGCCACCGCCGACACCGAATTGTTGGCGCGAGTCGAGCGTGCCCTTGCCCCACAGTATGAGGTAGAGGGCGAGCTCGGTCGTGGCGGCATGGGCATTGTGTATCGTGCGCGTGACACGCGCTTGAAGCGGACGGTGGCGGTGAAGCTGTTGCCGCCCGAGCTCGCATATCGCACCGAGATCAAGTCGCGATTCCTGCGCGAGGCCGAGATGGCGGCGCAGCTGTCGCATCCCAACATCGTCCCGATCTATTCGGTCGATGAAAAGGATGGACTCGTGTACTTCATCATGGCGTGCGTGCTGGGCGACAACCTGGCCACGCGCATGGCCACACGCGGACCGTTGCCGATCGCCGATGTACGCCGCATCATGCGCGAAGTGTCCGGCGCGCTGGCATTCGCACATGCCCGCAAGTTCATCCACCGCGACATCAAGCCCGACAACATCCTGATCGATAAGGATGACGGTCGCGCCATAGTGACCGACTTCGGTATCGCGCGCGCCGTGCAGGATGGGGCCGAAACGCGACTGACGGCGACCGGCATCGCGATCGGGACACCGGCATACATGAGCCCTGAGCAGGCCGCCGGTGATCGCGAGATCGATGGGCGGGCCGATCTGTATGCGCTCGGTACGCTCGGGTATCAGATGCTGGCAGGACGGTTGCCGTTCGAAGCCAACAGCACGCCGGCGCTCCTGGTGAAGCAGCTGACGGAGAAGCCGCTGCCGATCGTCGAGCGGCGGCCCGATACGCCACCCGATCTGGCCGGCATCATCATGCGGCTGCTCGAGAAAGAACCGTCGGCGCGCTTTGCAACCGCCGATGAACTGTCGGCAGCACTCGATGGTCGCATATCGTCCGGATATCAGCCACCGCAGCGTCAGCCAGCTCCTTTGGAAGGGCAGTCACCGCAGCCATCGTGGGTGTACGATGGCGGTCGATCGCAGCAGCAGTTCACCGGGAGATCGGCGTACGGG
>JANMWU010000408.1:0-4502 GCA_031380785.1 Gemmatimonadaceae bacterium | reverse complement strand
TGCGTCCAGCCTCAATCACGCCTGCCGATCACGTCATGAAAGTCACGTCCTTCGCCGCTGCTCTCACCCTCGCGGCTGCGGTGATGTTCTCCGCCTGCCATTCCTCGCGATCCCTGTCCGGCACGGACGTCGTCCGATCGTCCGCCATCGCCGAACCGCATCGTCCGCTCTATCACTTCACGCCACCGGCGAAGTGGATGAATGACCCAAACGGCATGGTGTTCTACGACGGCGAATATCATCTCTTTTATCAGCACTATCCGGACAGCACGGTGTGGGGGCCAATGCACTGGGGCCACGCGGTCAGCACGGATCTCGTGCACTGGACGCACCTGCCAATCGCGTTGTATCCCGATTCGATCGGCCTGATTTTTTCAGGCAGTGCCGTGGTCGACTGGAAGAACAGCAGCGGTTTCGGCGCCAACGGCAAACCGCCATTGGTGGCGATGTTCACCTATCACAACCTCGTACGCGAGAAAGCCGGCGACACCACGGTGCAGAAGCAGGGCATCGCATACAGCAATGATCGCGGGCGCACCTGGACCAAGTACACCGGCAATCCGGTCATTCCGAATCCTGGTCTCAGGGATTTCCGGGATACGAAGGTGCTCTGGCACGAAGCGTCGCAGCGCTGGATCATGGTGCTCGCAGCGGGCGATCGGGTGCGGCTGTATGCGTCCGACAATCTGCGCGAGTGGCAGCCGCTGAGTGACTTTGGCGCGAATGTCGGCGCGCATGGCGGTGTGTGGGAATGCCCTGACCTCTTCCCGATCAAGGTGGAAGGCACGACTGAAACGCGCTGGGTGCTGCTCGTCAGTATCAATCCCGGTGGGCCGAATGGTGGATCGGCGACGCAGTATTTCGTCGGCAATTTCGATGGGACCGCGTTCACGATGGATCCCGCCTTCGCGCCGGCGATTGGCGCGGCCGGTAAGGAAGCGTCGCGCAGCGTGTGGCTGGACTACGGTCGCGACAACTACGCCGGCGTGACATGGTCGGATATCCCGACCGAAGATGGGCGTCGCATCTTCCTCGGCTGGATGGGCAACTGGGAGTACGCCACCGTTGTGCCTACCGTGTCCTGGCGCAGTGCGATGACCGTGCCACGCGCGCTCACGCTGCATCGCACACCAGTCGGCCCACGACTTTTCTCGACGCCCGTCGGTGAGCTGCGTCTGCTGCGTGGCGAGACGATCACTTTGCCGTCGAATCTCTTCGACGGCGCGATGTCGCTCCGTCTCCCCACCGGTGCCACCGCAGCGTCGGCCGAACTGGATCTGGAGTTTCTCGTGCCGGCCGGTGCGACAAGCGATCTGGCACTCGAGCTGTCCAACACGGCGGGCGAGACATACCGACTCGGATACACCGCGGCGACGAAACAGTTTTACAGCGATCGCACCAGCACGCCGCACGCCTTTTCACCGAAATTCGCCACCGAAGTCCACTTCGCGCCGCGCATTTCGACCGACTCCATCGTCCGCATGCACGTCTATCTCGATCGCGCGTCGGCCGAGCTCTTTGCCGATGGTGGTGCGACGGTGCTGACGGACATCTATTTCCCGTCGCAGGACTTCACCGCGATGCGGCTGTTTGTGAAGGGCACACCGGTGCGCCTTCGCTACGCCGCGATTTCCGGCATGCGCGCGATGCGGAAATGACGCGCGAAAGTGTCACACCACGCCCACTCCGATGACTGAAAATTCCGCCACGCTGCGAACGATTCTCATGCTCGCGACCGCAATCACTTGCGGGTCGCGCCTGCAGGCACAGCCCGACATGACTGGCGCCGCCGCGCGCGAGGCTGCGCGCGTCTATCGCGAGCAACATGAAGGCGCGATCCTCACCGAGTTCGCGGCACTTCTGTCGCTGCCGAACCTCGCATCCGATTCGGTGAATATCCGCCGTAATGCCAATCATCTGATCGGCATGCTCAACGCGCGCGGCTTCACCAACACGAAACTCCTCACCGTTCCCGGCGGC
The DNA here is from genome assembly GCA_031380785.1 of Gemmatimonadaceae bacterium. Taxonomy (GTDB): domain Bacteria; phylum Gemmatimonadota; class Gemmatimonadetes; order Gemmatimonadales; family Gemmatimonadaceae; genus JACMLX01. The sequence continues at coordinate 2,522 of JANMWU010000408.1, read as the reverse complement.
CCTCCCGCCGTGTACGGCGAGCTGCTGCAACCCGGCGCGATAAAGACGCTGGTGTTGTACGCGCACTACGACGGCCAGCCGGTCGACGCATCGAAGTGGACCACGCCGCCATGGTCTCCGGTTCTGCGTACCAAAGAGGTGCAGCTCGGCGGCACAACGATTCCGATCCCGACCGGCGCTGGCCGCGTCGATGGAGAGGCGCGCATTTACGGCCGATCCGCCGGTGACGACAAAGGTTCGATTCAGGCGATTCTCTCGGCGCTCGATGCGATGAAGGCGTCGCGCATGTCGGCCAGTGTGAATCTGAAGGTGTTTTTTGAAGGCGAGGAAGAAGCCGGCTCGGGCCATCTCGAACAGATCCTCACTACCTATGCGTCACAGCTCACCGGCGATGCGTGGCTCTTCTGCGACGGACCGGTGCATCAGAGCGGCCGCCCGCAGCTGTCATTCGGTCAGCGCGGAACCAGTGGCTTCGAGTTGACGCTGTACGGTCCCACGCGCGCGCTGCACAGCGGTCACTATGGCAACTGGGCACCCAATCCCGCGATGATGATCGCCACGCTCATTGCCAGCATGCGTGACGATGAAGGCCGCATCAGAATTGCTGGCTACTACGACGACGTGAAGCCCGTCACCGCCGCCGAGCATCGGGCGGTGGCTGAGCTGCCGAAGTACGACAGCACGCTGCGCACCGCGCTCGGCATGAGCCGCACTGAAGCCGGCAACGCGCTGCTCGCCGAACGCATCATGCTGCCGGCATTCAATGTGCGTGGCATTCGCGTCGGTGGCGTGCGCGAGACCGGCTCCAACACCATCGCCTCCGAAGCCTACGCCAGTTTCGATCTGCGCCTCGTGCCCGGTCAGACGCCGGCGCGCGTGCGTCGTCTGGTCGAGGCGCACATTCGCGCGCAGGGATATTGGATCACGAGTGACAGCGTGACCGTCGCCATGCGTCTGGCGCATCCGAAGGTCGCGCGCGTCGAGTGGGGCAGCGGCTATCCCGCGTCGCGTGCGCCCATGGATGGCCCGTTCGGCAAGGCGGTCATTGCGGCGCTCAGCTCCGGTGCAAAGCAGCCGCTCGTGCTCAATCCCACCGTTGGTGCCAGCGGTCCGGCGTATCTGTTCGAGCAGATCCTCAAGGTGCCGATGATCTCACTGCCGATCGCGAATTACGACGACAATCAGCACGCCGCCGACGAGAATCTGCGGGTGCAGAATCTGTGGGATGGGATTGAGTTGTATACGGCATTGTTGACGGGAATGGGGAAGGCGTGGCGGGGACCGGTGCCGTAGCGTTCCGCTCGCGTCACGGCGGCGGATCGGACTCCGCGTCGTCCACCTTCGCCCGATCATCCGCGATCTCGACTGCAACTGCCGCCGCCTCGTGTACCGGCATACCCTGCGTCCGAGCCGTGTATTCCTGATCGATAATGTCGTCCTGAGCGCGCTGTTGCTCTTTCTCCGGTGTCTGCGATTGGCCGGGAAGGTCGACGCGCAGCTCCTCCACCAGCATCAGCATTGCGGCGGCAACCGGTAGTGCCAGCATCGCGCCCACCATCCCATCCAGCGCTCCACCGGCCAGCAGTGCGACGAGCACCACCGACGACGGCAGCCGGAGCGCGCGCCCGTACACCATTGGAATCAGCAGGCGACTCTCGACTTCCTGGTAGATGAGGATCAGCACGCCAACGACGGTGGCCGTGACCGCACTCACCGTCAGCGCCGCCAGGACTGCGGGCCCGAAGATCAGCAATCCGCCGATGTATGGCAGAACATCCGCGATGCCGGCGAAGACGGCGATGGCGAGTGCGCTTTTTACGCCGGCGATTGCGAGCAGCGCGAAGACAAACACACCCATCAGCGCGCACGTGATGACCTGGCCGCGGATGTAGCCACCCACAATTCGCTCGAGATTGAGCAGCACGCGCGAGAGTGCGATGTGATGCGCACGCGGCACGATCGCGAAAAGCGCACCGCGCAATCGGTCCCGGTCGAGCATCACGTACAGCGCCAGGAAGACGGCGCCAACCGTGTATGCGATGATCTCGACGGTCTGCAGCGACGCGTTGAGCGCGAACTGCGTCGAGTTGCCCAGCAGGGCACCGTAGTTCACGGTTCGCAGCGACGCGGCCAGTGGGGCTGTCATGCGACGGTGTGACAACCACGTCGCAACCTGCTCGCGCATCACCGGCTCGCGTTCGAGCAGTGACGTCCCCTGAGCAAGTAGCTCAGGCAGCGTGACCGTCAGCATCAGTAACACGATCACGAACAGCACGGCAAATATCACCGCGATCGCCGTGCCGCGACGCCAGCCGCGTGATTCGAGCCGTTCGACCGTCGGATTCAAGGATCCGACCAGCATCAGCGCCGCGACAATCATCAGAAGCACCGCAGCAATCCGACCCACGAACCAGCACGTTACCAACACCACGAGCAACTTCAGCATCGTGCGCGTTGTGATCTCGATCCGATGCACCTGCGGGCGCGTGCTCGCTGTATCGGACGCCACTTCGGTCGTCAGC
>JANMWU010000391.1:0-2950 GCA_031380785.1 Gemmatimonadaceae bacterium | reverse complement strand
CGCGCCAAGGCAGCGAAGAAAATCGGATTGATCCTCGGCGTGCAGAACTCCGAGCACTTCCGCACACTCAAGGACGTCGATCAGTTCTACGCACTGGGGCAGCGGATTTCGCAGCTGACCTACAACACGCGCAACATGTATGGCAACGGATCGACTGAGCGCCGCGACGAAGGATTAAGTGACTTCGGCATTGCGCTCGTCGGAAAGATGAATAGCGTCGGCATGGCGGTGGACGTCAGTCACTGCGGCGACCGAACGTCGCTCGATGCGTTCGAGGCGTCAAAGCGGCCGGTGCTTATCACGCACTCGAACGCCCGCGCGCTCAACCCCGCGCATCCGCGGTGCAAGCCCGATGAAGTTATCCGCGCCTGCGGAGAAGCGGGCAGCGTGATGGGCATCACCGGCGTGCGCAACTTTGTGAAGGATCGCGAACCGACCACTATCGAGGATGTGATCAATCACGTGGACTACGTGGCGAAGATGATCGGCGTGGAACATGTCGGTATCGGCAGCGACATCGATCTCGATGGCTACGACCACATGCCGCCCGATCAGTACAAGAAGCTGAAGGAGAGCTACAAGGGCAGCTACGCCTTCCGCGAGAAGATCGATATCGAGGGGCTTGATCATCCGAAGCGGATGTTCGACTTCACCGAAGCGCTGATCAGGCGGAAGTACGCTGATGCCGACATCGCGGGGATTCTGGGTGGCAATGCGGTGCGCGTGCTGGGGCAGGCGTGGACGCCGATGCCGACGGCTCCAACGCCGGGCGGTGGCTGAATGAGTTCGTCAGCAATGCACGCCTGCCCATCGCCGCTGACAGCGAGGCACGTGCGCTCGTCGCCGGCGATTCGGGTAGTGCAAGTCGCATTATGCAGCTAACTGATGCGGGTCCGGCGGAAAGCCCGGTCATATTGTTCAAGCTATTCCAGACGTGCCCATCAAGGAGATAAACGTGACGTCGATAGATCGCCGCTCCTTTCTCGCCGCGTTCGGACTCGCATCGGTTTCGCGTGCACTGCCGTTCCTGGTGGAGGCGTCCGGCACCGTAACCGTGTCTAGGCCCGGCGAAAATCGTTTCCGCTTCTCTGCCGAGGCGCAAGCGGCACAAACGCCGTGCATGATCACCAGCGCTGACTCGGGAGGCGCGGTGACCATTTTTCAGATGAACGCACTGCCACAGTCCGGGCCGTTTCTCCACGTACATCATCGCGAGGACGAATGGTATTTCGTGATTGATGGCAACTTTCGCTTCAGGGCCGGCGACAATGAATATGCGCTGACACAAGGCTCCAGCATCTGGTTGCCGCGTGGCGTTCCGCATGTGTGGGCCAACATCGAAAAGACAGAAGGCAAGATGCTGCTGATGTGCCAGCCCGGCGGATTCGAGCACTTCTTCGACGAGATAGGCACCGTGCCGCAGAACGAGAAGAGCCCGGACAGAATGCGTATGCTCATGGCGAAGTACGGGATGGAGATGCTCGGGCCACCCCTTTTCGCGTCGTCGTGGATGGAGCATCACTGAGCGTCGCCATCGTGAGGTTCACCGTGCCGCTGGTCAATCGTGCGCACGATGTGCCCGTTAACCTTTGCGCAAGTCAGTTGTCGATTCTGTGAGTGATGCTGTTGATGCTGGATGCGCGGCAGCTCATGCCCGGATGTCGGAAACAAATTTCCGAACTTACCGCGCGTTCGACTACCGGTACCGCTCCATAAGCTTCTGCAACGCCGCGTTCCCCGGACACAGATCTTCATACGCCAAACCAACCAGTGGCGTACTCACCGTATTCGCCACCGCATGCATGTCGCTTCCACGTTCGTCAAGGAACAGCAGCCCCGTCGCCACTTCATGCCGCAGCTGACAGGCCCGCACATGTGCGTACGCTGACTCACGACTGGTCGGATCGTACCCGTCGTGCGTGTGCCGGAATCGCACCGTGCTGCCATCGTGCATCGTGACCGACGTGACACCCGCCTCGGCCGCCGGTGCCGTGATCTCGCGCCGCAACGGCACGAAGTCGGCCGCGGAAATCTCCACCTCGTGCTCGCGCGTGAACTTATAGCTCTTGGTGGAGCCTTCGTGATCGTTGAAGGTCACGCAGGGCGAGATGACATCGATCAACGCCATGCCATTGTGCAGCAGCCCAGCCTTGAGAATCGGCACCAGCTGCGCCTTGTCGCCCGAAAAACTCCGCGCGACGAACGTCGCACCAAGCGTCAGCGCCAGCAGCACCGGATCGATCGGCGGCTGCACATTCGTTTCGCCCTTCTTCGAGGTGCTGCCGACATCGGCGGAGGCCGAGAACTGCCCCTTGGTGAGTCCGTACACGCCGTTGTTGTCGATGACGTACAGCATGCGCACGTTGCGTCGGATGGCGTGCGAGAGCTGCCCGAGGCCGATCGAGAGCGAATCACCGTCGCCGGAAATACCGATGTACGTGAGATCGCGATTGGCGGCGTTGGCACCGGTGGTCACCGACGGCATGCGGCCGTGCACGCTGTTGAAGCCGTGCGACTGCTTCATGAAATACGCCGTCGTCTTCGAACTGCAGCCGATGCCGCTCATCTTCGCCGCCCGATGCGGTGGCAGTGCCAGTTCCCACGCCGCCAGCACCAGCGCGGCCGTCACTGAATCATGCCCGCAACCGGCGCAGAGCGTCGACATTGCACCTTCGTAGTCGCGCACCGACAGACCGAGTTCATTTCGTGCCAGCCCGGGATGTCTGACCGGCGGCTTGGCGATGGACGTCATGCGTGAGCCCCGGTCAGATGATTCGCGACCGCCAGTGTCACCACCTGCGCTGTCAGTGGCATCCCGCCGTAGTCCAGAATGGAGACCATGTTGTCGCGCGGCACGCCGGTCTCGATCGTCAGCAGTGAGCGCAGCTGCGCGTCACGATTCTGCTCCACCACAAACACTGTCGCGTAGTGTTCGAGAAAGTCCTTCACG
>JANMWU010000376.1:0-2874 GCA_031380785.1 Gemmatimonadaceae bacterium | reverse complement strand
TCGGCGAGCGGCTGCAGGACGGCACTCCAGCGGCGACCGTCATCAGTCTCGTGGAGCGCGAGTTCGGCCGCGAGCATGTGCATCCATCCCCAGCCGTAGGGACGCTCGAACGTGGCGTGATGCGGCGCAACCAGGTACGCCACTTCAGTGGCGACACTCTGCGGCGTGAGATGCGCGTTCAAGAGCTCGCGAATTGACGCGGCCTCGGGGAGATCCGGAAAGCGTCGCAGTACGCGCACCAGCAGCCAGTAACCATGCACGCACGAATGCCAGTCGAAGCTGCCGTAGAAAATCGGATGCAGTTGGCGCGGTGAAAGCAGGTCAGCGTTTCCGGTCAGTACGTGTTCGAGTTTGTTCGGATACTCGCGTGTGACGTGCGATAGCGCGAGTGACGCAAACTTTGACGCGTGTGATGGTGTCAGGGCGGGCAGCATAGCCGGTCAGCGCGGGAACGCGAGGAACCAGAGCAGCGCCGTGTTGACCACCAGCAACATCAACGCGGTGGGAACCTGCACGCGAATCACCGCCCATCGATCAGGCAGTTCAAGAAGGGCCACCGGCACGAGATTGAAGTTGGCCGCCATTGGCGTCATCAGTGTGCCGCAAAAGCCCGAGAGCATGCCGATGGCGGCGATAATGGTGGGGTTGCCGTGAAGTATCGTCACAAGCAGCGGCAATCCGATGCCGAGCATCATCACCGGAAAGGCGGCGAAGGCATTGCCCATGAGCATCGTCAGCAGCGCCATTCCAACGGTGTACGCAATCACGGCCAGCAGTGGTGCACTGGCAGGAATGGCGCCGGCAGCGAGCGTCGACACAACTTTGCCCACGCCGGCGGCGGCGAACACGGCGCCGAGTGCGGCGAGCAGCTGCGGCAACATGGCGGCCCAGCCGACCGCATCGAGCAGCCGGCGCGCTTCGGTGTATGGCGCGCGCAATGGTGGTCGCAACATGGCCATCGCGATGATGAGCGCGGCAATCGTCGCCAGGCCAAGTGACACCAGAGTGACCTGCTTCGGATCGACCAGCGCCGTCCCGCCGATGGTGATGCGGCCGATAGTGGCGTTAGCGAGCAGCGTGACGCATGGAACGGCCAGCGCCGGCAGAAACAATCTGTTCCCCCACCGACGGGCACTCCCGGCGCGCTCGGCGAGCGATGTGCTTTCGCCGGGCGTGGGACGCACGCCGCGTATCGTTGCCACCGCCACCATGCCGAGAATCAGCGCGGCGTTGACGAGGTCGGGAAGGTAAGTTCCAAGAAGAAACGAAATTGTCCAGAGCCCCCAGAAGGTGGCGTTGGGCAGTCGGTTTGGGTTCTGCACGTCGCGAAAATTGATGACCGCCGCGGCGCCGGTGAGAATACCCATCAGCCGATACAGAAACTCCAGCGTGATCACGACGTACGCCGGCGTCGTGCGAGGCGGCGATCGAGCAGCAACAGGCGGGTGCCGTGCACGACAAAGGCTGCGATTGCCGTGGGAATGGCCCAGACGGCGAGCTCGGTCGGGAGCACGTGAACACCAGCCTGCTCCATCACGCCCTTGATGAGCAGGATCGAGCCGATGGCGATGAAGATGTCTTCACCGAAGAAGACGCCGATATTGTCGACGGCGGCAGCGTGCGCGCGGATCTCTTGTCGCGTGGCATCGTCGAGGTCGGGCACATCACGCTCTGCGGCGCCTTCGGCCATCGGCGCAATCAGCGGTCGTACCATCTGTGGATGTCCGCCAAGCGAAACGAGGCCGAGTGCTGCCGTCACCTGTCGCAGCGCGAGGTAGGCGAGCAGCACGCGGCCAGTGGTGGCGCCGTGCATGCGCATGACGACGTCACGCGCGCGTTCCCTGAGCCCTGCGCGCTCGAGCAGACCGATCACCGGCAACACCAGCCACACGATGGCCACGTATCGGCTCTCGGTGAACGCGTGGCCGAGGGTGGAGAGCGTACGCACGATGCCCAGTCCGCCGGTAAGGCCGGTAACCAGTCCGGCGCAGGTGACGACGAGCAGCGGATTGAGCCGGAATACAAAGCCGAGGACGACGACCAGCAACCCACTCAGAACGAGCATCAGGAATCGGTCAGGCGTGAGTGGGATCGCCGACCGCCAGCACCGCGATTCCGGCCGCAGCCAACGCGGCCCGGATGCGTTGTGCGAACTGCGGCGCATGATCGGCATCGCCGTGAATGCAGATGGTGTCGGCGAGGACTGCGACCTCGCTGCCATCGACGGCGGTGACGCGGCGCGCTTGCACCATGCGCACGGCGCGGGCGGCCGCGATGTCACCGTCGAGGACGAGTGCGTGCGGCGACGATCGCGGCACCAGCGTGCCGTCCGACAGATAGTTGCGATCCGCGAACACTTCGCTGGCGGTGCGCAGCCCTTGCGCGCGACCGGCCTCGATCAGACAGCTGCCTGACAGTGCGACGAGAATCAGCGACGAGTCGATGTCGCGGATGGCGAGCGCGATGGCATCGGCAATCGGCTTGCGCACCGCGGCCATGTTGTACAGCGCTCCATGCGGCTTGACGTGGTTGAGCGACACCCCGGCCGCGCCGGCAATACCGCGCAATGCACCGACCTGATACGCCGTCATGTCATACACTTCCTGCGGCGTTACGGCCATTTCCCGGCGACCGAAGCCGGCGAGATCGGGCAGTCCGGGATGCGCACCGATCGCCACCCGATGGGCCGCGGCGGAATGCACGGTGGATCGCATCACCGATGGATCGCCCCCATGAAAGCCGCAGGCGATGCTGACGCTCGACACAAACGGGAGAATCGCATCGTCGTCGCCGATGGTGTATGCGCCGTAGCTCTCACCCATGTCACAGTTCAGATCAACGCGCACCGTCGGCTCCGTTGGCAAAGCGAAGGTG
>JANMWU010000354.1:0-8956 GCA_031380785.1 Gemmatimonadaceae bacterium | reverse complement strand
ATGGCGACTTGCGCGAAGTGTATGAGACGGAGCGGCAGTTGCTGTACGTGGCATGCACGCGGGCGCGGGATCAGCTGCTCGTATCAGCAGTTGCGCCGTCGTCGGAGTTCGTTGACGACATGCAGCAGTAGCATGTTTTCGCAAGCGGACGAGTGGTTGCTGGCGCCGGAATGCGCGCAGCAGCGCACATCCCGAGGGGTTTCGCTGCCGGCGTGATATTTGTACCGCCTGAGCTATACGGTCGCTATCCTGACTGCGCCGCCTGGTAAAATAGTAGTCTATACGACGGTAAAATCGTAGCTTTCAAATTGGTAAAGCACTAGCCTGGGATGTGGTGATTGGCTAGGCTTTGTGTATGCCATCGGGATCGCCCAAACACTCACTCGCCTACTCGCCTCGTATCGTCGACACCGAACTCGACGAACTTCTCGCCGGCTTGCCCGCCGTCGCCCTTGAGGGTGCAAAGGGGGTCGGCAAGACGGCGACCGCCGCGCGTCGGGTCACGACAGTCGTCCGCCTCGATGAACCCGCGCAACGTGCCATCGCGCTCGCCGATCCGGCGCTCGTCGTCCGCAACTCGGCACCCATCCTGCTCGATGAGTGGCAGCACGTGCCGTCGGTCTGGGACGCCGTGCGCCGCGCTGTCGACGAAGGCGCGCTACCGGGCACCTTCCTGCTCGCAGGGTCCGCGTCACCCGTCGACCCACCAGCGCATACAGGCGCCGGACGCATTGTACGCGTCCGCATGCGGCCGCTCTCTCTGGCCGAACGCGGCATCGCACACGGATCAGTCAGCCTTGGCGCGCTGCTGGAAGGCAAACGGCCCACCATCGACGGCGAGAGCGCTGTCGACCTTGCGGGATACGCGCAGGAGATCGTCGCCTCAGGCTTTCCGGCCCTCCGAAATCTTACCGATCGGCAACGTCGTGCTCAGCTCGATGGCTATCTGGCGCGAATCGTCGACCGCGATGTGCCCGATGCCGGGCATGCCGTGCGTCAACCGGAAGCGCTGCAGCGGTGGATGACGGCGTTCGCTGCCGCAACAGCAACGACCACATCGCTGGAGAAGATCCGTCACGCAGCTGCCGGCAGCAGCGCCAGCGCGTCGGCGCACACGACAACCATCGCGTACCGCGACGCGCTCACACGGTTGTGGATGATCGATCCGGTGGCGGGATGGATCCCTGCGCGAAATCGGCTGACACGGCTGGCGCAGGCGCCGCGCCATCACCTGGCAGATCCGGCGCTCGCTGCACGGCTACTCGGCGTGGATCAGTCTGCGCTTCTCGCAGGTGCGACGTCACCGTTGTTCGGTGAACCCGTCACAACCACACGCACTCAAGTGAGCCATGTTCCGCGCGATGGAACACTCTTCGGCCAGCTCTTCGAATCCCTGGTGACGCAGTCGGTGCAGGTGTATGCGCAGTCCGCCGAAGCACGCGTGTATCATCTCAGGACATACGAAGGGCGGCACGAGGTCGATCTCGTCGTCATGCGGCGGGACGAGCGCGTCGTGGCAATCGAAGTAAAGCTTTCGGCGACGGTGAACGACGATGACGTACGGCACTTGCATTGGCTGCGTGATCAGCTTGGCGCCGACCTGCTCGACGCCGTGGTTGTCACGACCGGACCACGCGCCTACCGTCGGGCGGATGGCATCGCCGTGGTGCCGGCAGCGTTGCTGATGCCGTGATGCACGGCGACTGCGCTGCTGCACCGTTGACGTGGGAAATGCGGTATTGAAGCTGGTTCGGGTCGGCATTGCGAACTCGGATGCGTGTCCTCGTTCTGGATGTCACCTATCCCGAGATAAGAGCACGGCCTTGGTTCGACTTCCTCAACCGAAGCAACAAACGCCCGGCGGTTAGCCGAGCGTTCGTCGAATGCAGCCAAAGGGCCCACGGCGCATCAAGAATCGAGTGGCCAGGGAGGGAATTGAACCCCCGACACGCGGATTTTCAGTCCGCTGCTCTACCAACTGAGCTACCTGGCCAGAACGTGAAACGTACCCGCCCGGCCGCTGCCCATCAACCCGAGCACCCCCCTCATCCGGCTGGCGTCGCCTGGCCAGATGCTCGCCCGCTCACGTGAATCTGCTCACGAATCGCACCGGTCGACTCTGCAAACAGCGCTTCGATCCGCGCCACCTCTTTCTCCGTCAGACCGGAAAACTCCTTCTCCAGCGCCCGCTTGGACAGCACGCCGCCGTTCTGCCGCAGGAACCGGTGCAGCAGATCGAGGAGCCGCGCGGGCATATCGACGATGAGTGTCACCTGCGCGATGAACCGATCATACGCCTGCAAGTATGCGACCTCGTACGGCAGGTCGTGCCTGACCGTCGTCTCGACGCACTGATACAGAAATTCTGCGTGCGCCGTTGCGTCGAAGTATCGATACCAGACAGCCGTGTCGTTCAGTACTTCGACATTGCCGGTGTCTGTTGCGCGCCAGTCAACGCACGGCAACAGTCGTGACGAATACGACTGGAGCACGCGACGATACTCGGCGATTTCCCGCAGCAGCACGGCACTGATTGGAAACACGACACCCGGAGGCGCAACACCGGACGCTGCCAGAACATGGTGCACAAGCCACCGATGCACACGCCCGTTTCCGTCCTCGAATGGATGAACGTAGACAAACCCGAAGGCCTCCACCGCAGCAGCGACAACTCCATCCATTGCACCTCGTCCTGCGCGTGCGTCATACGCAACGATGCCGTTCAGCATTGACTCGACGTCATCGGCCTTGGCGCTGATATGTTCCGGGAGCGGTGCCTGTGTGAATCGGTCGTGCTCCCCGACAAAGCCACCTTCCGAGCGAAGTCCGAGCGCAACAAAACGCGCGTCACCGATGACTGCGCGCTGAAGCGCTGTGAACTGCGCTATCGACAATGCTGCCGTACCAGCGCGAGCGATGTTCTGCGCCCATCGTTGCGCCCTGTCAGCTGACGGCGCCTCTCCCTCGATTGCGTACGATGCGCGACTATCGCTGAGCAGCAGGAAGGCCGCCGCGCGCGACAAGGTGTCCGGGTGCACGCTCCCGATGACCACGCGTACACGCTCATGAACTCCGCTCTTCGTCAGGTGCTCGAGGAGGCTCGTTTTCCTGACCATCGGGCAGAACGCAGGTGTACCAGGCAGGTTATTTCTGACGCGATGCCGGATTGACAATTCGCCGGTATCCAGCGCGAACTGGCGCGTTGTGTCGACTGCGTCGACGGCTGCGACCTTGCCCAGGTTTGGCAGGTCCAGCGTTTCGCCCGTAAGCCACTCATACAGGAACCACAGGCGACGGGTCAGAGCGCCGGTCGGCGTGCGGCTGATGAATTCGGCAATCGGTGCTCCACCTGCCTTCCTGAAGGTCGCCTCCAGCACGGCCAGGTCGACGCCCTCGTATTTCAGCGCGAGCGTCAGCTGCGGACCGAGCTCGTACGCTACTGCATACCGGTTCGGCAGCAATCGCCAGACGCCGGAATCCCGAGGCCGGTGCTTCCCTGCGATGCCGAGCAGCCGAACCGGTGTCGGCAGGCGCAGATCAAGGCGATCGATGATCCACGCGTAGCCGGCGATCGCGGTCTCTTCTGGAACAATCTGCCCGCGAAATTCTCTCACTCGTCGCGTAATCCTTTCACTGAGTGGGCATTTTAGCGAAAACGATGCCCCGCGCTACTAGGTAGTAAGAGAGAGCCTTCGAGATTTCTGCACTTCGCGAAAAACAATCACGGTTCGCGAAAAAGGGTCACAGAACTGCCGACAACGCGAAAACTTATCACTGCTGAGCGCAGACTGCAACCGCTCTTGAGAATTCAAGTGGCTGCTTCGAAGGTGCCAATGGTCCCCAAAAAAGTTTGAACTTCAAACTTCACGTTGCAGAAAACACTTGCCAGGTTGCCGAACAAACTGTCCCGCCTGAGAACAGCCCTCAGTCCCCTTCGACGCTTCACACCCCCTCCGGCCTCACCCCAAACCTCGCCGTGATGATCGACTTAATCCCCCCCCGAACCGCAAAATCCCCCTTCACCTCGAAAAACCTGGGGCTGGTCAACTTCACCAGATCATCGAGTATGTGATTCACCGCCCGCTCATAAAAAATCCCGTCATTCCTGAAGCTCCACAGATACAGCTTCAATGACTTGAGCTCGACACAAAACTCCGCCGGCACATACGTCAGATACATCGTCGCAAAATCCGGCGCCCCACCCTGCAACAGACTGAGCTCCGCCGCATCCGACTCCACCCCGCCCAGCGGACACAGTGACGTGAACTCGGGACAGGTCATGTGGATCTCATACGCCCGATCCGCATACGGATTCGGAAACGTCTCCAGCAACTCAGGCTTCGGCATCACACACAGGTGAAAGGGTCACCTGCTAATTTAACCGCCCCGCCCACCTGTCCCCCGCAAGCGACACTTGCACAGTGCTGTACCCGACCCTAGCATATCACGCATCGGTTCTGCGGTGCATGCCGCCGACCATCTCCGCCGGGTCCTGCCCGGCGGTACAGCCCCCCGGCAAGTCCGGGGGGCTCTCTATTTGTGACCGGTGTCGGCGCGTGTCATCGAACGCCACACGCGCGTCGCGCAACAGGATTAGCGCGTCTGCCCGCGCAACACATCCGCCAGCTCCTGCAACCGCGCCTGCTCCCTCGCGGTCAAACTCTCACGCCCCCCACCATTGCTCATCTTGTCGAGCAACGTGTTCAGCTCTTCGGTCGCCGTCAGTGTCGGTACGACCGTGGCCGTTGCAGCCGGACGCTGCGGTGCGACGGTGGGCGGACGACGCTGCACCAGCGCGTTGCTGCGCGCAACGACATCGTCCGCAGCATCCGCCGAATCACCACCGCGCGGCGGACGCATCGCTGAACGAGGCACCGCGCGCGGCGTGTCGTCTTCCGGCAACTCCGGCACCTGATTGAATCGCTCAGGCCAGGTGCCAAGCTTCCGCGCTGACGGCAGCCTCACCAGCATCCACGCCGTGAACCAGCCGCCGATGTGCGCGAAGTGCGCCACACCGCCATTCGTGCCCGTCACCGCCCAGAAAATAGTGATCCCGATGAATGCAGCGACGTACCAGCGCACCTGCATTGGGATCACACCAAACAACAACAGCATCGTGCGCGGCCACGCATGCGCAAAGGCGTACATCACACCGATCACTGACGCGCTGGCGCCGATCAGCGTACCGCCGCCAAGGCCAAACCAGTGCACCGCTGCCGCATGCAACGCCGCACCACCGAACGCGCACAACACATAGAAGCGCACAAATCGCGTGGTTCCGAACAGGCGCTCGACGCGCGGTCCGAACTGCCACAGCGCGATCATGTTGAACAGAATGTGCCAGATGTTGCCGTGCACAAACGCGTACGTCAGCGGCGTCCACCAGCGCTGCGTCAGATTCGCGCTGGTGAAGCCGAACATCGCCGCCATATCGTCCGGGCGCACGACCGTCTGCTGCAGGAAATAGATCGCGATATTCGCGACCAGCAGCCACTGCACGGCTGGCGTCAAGCCGGCGGGACTCTGTTCCTCAGCAATGGGACTGGACATGCGCGACCGCGGCGATGGGGCGTGGGATACTGCTTTTCATGAAACACACTGCGTACAACGCGGTTCCGGAAAACCGACACGCCTTTACTCCGTCAGTCACGGCAATTCGTGCTCCCGACGGTGACGACCTGACTCCGGCAGCGGTGACTTCCCTGAAGGTCGGAAGCTACCGGCCTCCGGGCAAGTGCAACACCAAACGACACGACAGCTGTCCCTCTTACTACGTGCAACATGGCTCGCTGGTGTCGTGTATCCGCACCAATCTTTGCCAGCACCTCATCCGCACGACACTACCGCATCGCGTCTTTCACCAGCCGATCGCACAGCTCCACAAAACTGATCCCCGCCGCCGCCGCACACTGCGGCACCAGACTGAGCGCTGTCATCCCCGGCAACGTGTTCGCTTCGAGACAGGCAAAGGTCCCTTCCGGTGTCAGCCGGAAGTCAATTCGCGCGCAGCCGCTCAGCTTGAGTGCCACATACGCCCGCTCCGCATACCGCTGCACCGCCGCCGTCTGCTCCGGCGCCAACTCGGCCGGAAATACCTCACGCGCCATCCCGGGCGTGTACTTGCACTCGTAGTCATAGATCTCCTTCACCGGAATGATCTCGCCCACCGGCAACGCCGCGCCCGCCAGCACCGGCACTGTCAGCTCGCGCCCGGGCACAAAGGTCTCGCACATCACTTCCGGATCGAACCGGTGCGCCTCGGCCACCGCCGCGTCGAACTGCTCACGGGCCTTCACGACAGTCAGCCCCACCGTGCTCCCTTCGCGATTGGGCTTCACAATCAGCGGCAGACCAAGCGCACCGATCGCCAGATCCGCCGTGATCGGCGTCATCCGCCATGACGCCGTCGGAACGCCGGCGTGCACCAGCAGCCGCTTGCTCATGTCCTTGTCCATCGCAATTGCCGACGCCATCGCACCGCTGCCGGTGTAACGCACCCCCGCCACATCCAGCAGCGCCTGCACCGTGCCATCCTCACCCTGACCGCCGTGCAGGGCCAGCACGACGCACTCGGCGTCCTTCACCAATGCATGCGTCGGCAGCGTTGGCGTCTGATCGTTCGCCTTGAGCGCCGTCAGCTCCTCGGCCGAGGGCGGCGCAACACCAACCGCGCGCGTGCGCCAGGCTGACTCAGTCGCCTCATCGATCACACCGGTTGCCGGATCCAGCAGCCGCACCGTGTGTCCCGCTTCACGCAGCGCCGCAGCCATTCGCAATCCACTCGCCAGCGACACATTCCGTTCACTCGACGTTCCGCCGAGCAGCACAGTCAAGCGCATCTATCAGCGCGTCATGAGATAAGCCAGCACATCGGAGCGCGTCACGATGCCCGCGATGTTGCCCTGCTCGCGCACCAGCACCGCCGGATTGGTTTTCGACAGCAGCGTCACCACTGCGTCCACCACCTGGGTGCCATCGACGATCGGATACGGCGAGTCCATCACTTCGCTCACGATTGCGTCGAGCATACGCGGATTCTCGAGGCTGCGACCGGTGAGTGACCATTCGCTGATGCTGCCCACGCAACTCTGTCCATCCATCACCGGCAGCTGCGACACATCGTGCATCGTCATCAGTCGCAACGCCTGCCGCACACTCTGTCCCGGTGCGGCGCTGATGAGCGTCGGCGCACCAACATCCTTGTGCGAAATGAGTGTGCCAAGCGTGGCGCGATCGGAATCGAGCAGCTGATTCTCGCGCATCCACTCATCGTTGAACTGCTTCGAGAGATAGCGCTCACCGGTGTCACAGAGAAAGGTGACCACGCATGCGTTTGGATCATCGACACGACGCGCGAGATTCAAGGCCGCGTGCGCAATAAGCCCCGCTGATCCGCCTACGAACACGCCTTCCTCGCGCGTCAATCGCCGCGACATCGCGAACGCTTCACGATCTCCGACCGTGACGTAGTCATCGATCACACTCATGTCGAGCGTGCCGGGCACTTTGTCCTGGCCGATGCCTTCAACCTTGTACGGCGCGCCCTGCGTGACGCTCTGGCCATGACTGCGCCAATGCTCAGCCAGAATGGATCCGTTCGGATCGGCGCCGATGATTTTGATGTTCGGATTCTTCTCTTTCAGAAACCGACCCACACCACTGATCGTGCCGCCGGTGCCGGCTGATGCGACGAAATGCGTGATGCGGCCTTCCGTCTGCTCCCACAATTCCGGCCCCGTGGTGCGATAGTGCGCATCGGGGTTGGCCTGATTGTAGAACTGATTGGCCAGCACCGCATTCGGCGTGTCGTGTGCAATGCGCTTCGCCATCATGACGTAGTTGTCGGGATGATCGTGCGCGACAGCGGTCGGCGTAATGATCACTTCAGCACCAAATGCCTTCAGCAGTCGCACCTTTTCCTGGCTCATCTTGTCCGGCATGGTGAAGATGCAGCGATAGCCTTTGTGCGCCGCCGCAATCGCCAGTCCGATGCCGGTGTTGCCGCTGGTGCCTTCCACGATCACGCCGCCGGGCTTGAGCTGCCCGCTTGCCTCAGCCGCTTCGATGATCGGCAGGCCGATGCGATCCTTGACACTGCCGCCGGGATTGAAATAGTCGGCCTTGCCGTACAGCGGCGTGCGCACGCCGCGAGCGACGCGTGACAGTCGGATGAGTGGCGTCCAGCCGATCGTCTCGAGGATCGACTCGTACGGACGCCGATGCCGTTCGACGTGTGTTGCAACAGGAGCAGTCATATCAGCCTCGCGCCGCAGCCGCGTCGCAGTGGGGAGAGCAGAATCGGGTCAGAAAGAGTATCGCAGTAAGTGTCCGAAGCTATGGTGCGCCCGTTACGAGACCTCTGACCGTTCCGAAGCCGATCCGCTTCGCACCGGGCGCTTCACACCAGCCTGCCATCTCGACCAGATCACCATCTTCGAGAAACGCCCGTGTTTCGCCGCCCGGCAGCGACAGCGGCTCGGCACCGCGCCAGGTGAGCTCCAGCATGCAGCCGCGTTCGCCTTTGGTGGGTCCACTCACCGTACCGCTCGCCAGCAGATCGCCCGGACGCAGGTTGCAGCCGCCCATGGCGTGGTGCGTCACCAATTGTGCAAGCGTCCAGTACATGTGCGTGAAACTGGTGCGGCTCACGGCAAAGGGTGCTTCGCCCCGCGCACGCATCAGCACCGTCTGCAGACGAACTTCGAGCGTGATCGCCACGCCGCCCTTCGCTTCGTTCTCCGGCGTGCTGAGGTACGGCAACGGCGCCGGGTCACTATCGGGACGCACGAACGCCGGTGCGCGGAACGGCGCCAATGCATCCAGCGTCACCACCCACGGACTGAGCGTGGTCGCGAAATTCTTGGCCAGAAACGGGCCCAGCGGCTGATACTCCCAGCTCTGCACATCGCGCGCCGACCAGTCGTTCACGAGGCAGAGTCCGAACATGTGCTGTTCC
>JANMWU010000501.1:0-1550 GCA_031380785.1 Gemmatimonadaceae bacterium | reverse complement strand
GCGGTCCGCCGACCGCCATCGCCGCACCGCGGCGTCGAACAACCAGCGCGGCCAAAGCGTCAACCGGGCCGCGTACCGACGACGACCAGCGCAACTCGCTCTTCACCGCGTCGACGACGATGCGTGTTGTCGCGGCGAGCGGTCCCGAAAACGTTGACACCAGCATCGACGGCGCAATTGAAGCGGATCCCTTCACGAATCGCGGCGTCGTCGTTGGTGCGCGGCGTCGGACGCCCGACTGCTCCAAAGAGTACGCCAGGCTCACCAGACGCGCATCGCTGAAGCGTTTGCCAAGCAACTCGAGACCGATCGGCAGACCGTCGACGCTCAGGCCAGCCTGCAGCGAGATCGCCGGCAGTCCTGACTGCGCCGACGCCGCGCACGTTGCGCCGTTCTGCACTTCGCCGAAGAGCACCGGCTTCTGTCGCATCGTCGGATAGGCAAGGGCATCGAGATGCAGGCTGTCGATCACCTGCTCGAGACGGCCGCGCAGGATTGCCTGCTTCGCCAGCACCTTGCGATGATCCTCGGTGTCCGGTCCCGACACGGTATCCGAGAAGGTGTATCGCGCTTCCTGCGATCTGGCGTACAGTCCGCGGTCGAGTATGTCGCGCAGTGAGTGCACAGGAGCGTTCGGAATCGACTTCATGTAGTTGATGAAGTCGAACTTGAATTCCGCGATTGCGCTGCTGTTCACGATCACCGAGTCGAAGTCGGGCATCGGTACCTCGATCGTCTCGGCGCCCTGCGCGCGCATGGCTGCCAGCACCGCGCGCACGCTGTCGGCGATCTCCGGATCGGTATCGGTGAAGTACGGCGCGAAAATGCCGATGCGCGCGCCGCGCAGTGCATTCCGGTCCAGTGAACGAACGAATTGAGGCGCGGGTCGGTCATTCAGCACGAGCGTGACGGAGTCGGACGGATCCGCGACGACGCTGATATCGAGTGCAATCGCCAGATCCATCACCGTGCGCGCCATCGGTCCGCCAATGTCCTGCGTGTGGGCCAGCGGCACGATGCCGCTGCGGCTGATCATCCCTTGCGTCGGGCGCAAACCAACGAGGGAGTTGTATGCACTCGGAATGCGGATCGAGCCGCAGGTGTCGGAGCCCCAGCCGATCGTGGCGAAGCTGGCAGCGATTGCCGCACCCGTTCCGGCGCTCGAACCACCCGGGCAGCGCGTCGGATCATACGGATTCCGGGTCTGACCACCGAAGGAACTGACGCCGTTGATGCCGGCGGCGAGTTCCTGCATATTCGCCTTCGCCAGCACGATCGCCCCCGCATCCCGCAATCGCTTCACGACGAACGCGTCTTTCACCGGCTGACTGTTCGCAAGCGCGAGCGAGCCGGCCGTCGTCGGCATGTCGCCGGTGTCGTAGTTGTCCTTCAGGATGATCGGAATGCCGTGCAGCGGCCCGCGCACATGTCCGGACCTTCGTTCCGCGTCGAGCGCTGCTGCCTCGCGCAGTGCACGTGGATTCACGCGCACGATGCTGTTCAGCATCGGCCCGGCGTGATCGTAGGCGGCAATGCGTGCCAGATACGCC
>JANMWU010000294.1:0-3669 GCA_031380785.1 Gemmatimonadaceae bacterium | reverse complement strand
GGTGCCGATGGCATCACGGTGCATCTCCGCGAAGATCGACGACACATACAGGACGCGGATGTGGAGACCCTCGCCACCACCGTGCGTTCCTACCTCAATCTCGAAATGGCCTGCGCCGACGGGATGCTGGCGATCGCGCTGCGGCTGAAGCCGCAACAGGTCACCATCGTACCGGAGCGTCGCGAGGAGATCACCACCGAAGGCGGACTCGACGTCCGGCAAAATCCCGCTGCGCTCAGGCGCACGATTGACGCATTGAACGCCGCAGGGATACGCACCGCGCTCTTCATCGATCCCGACGTCAGCGTGGTCCGCGCGTCGAAAGAGCTCGGTGCCGCCGCCGTTGAGCTTCACACCGGTCAGTATTCGCATCATCCTGAACAGCCCGGTACACTGCGCGCGCTGATCAACGCCGCAGCCGAAGGCGAGCGGATCGGTATCGCCGTGCATGCCGGGCACGGACTGTCCGTGTCGAATGTCGGACCGGTCGCCGCCATCGAACCGATCGAAGAGCTCAACATTGGTCACGCACTCATCGGGCGCAGCATTCTGATCGGCATCGCCGGCGCCATTCATGAACTGCGCGCCGTGATGGACGCCGCGCGTCCTACGGTATGATGGCAATGGAGCCTGACGAAGGAGCCATGTAGCTTGCAGCGCGTGCGGGTCGTCTGATGCGGCCACGCCTCTCATCTCCGAGCCAATGTCCGTCGGCCTCCTCGATTTTTTCGTCCTTGAAGCCAGCGACTACATCGACCGCCTCCAGCGACTGGTGGCGACCGATGATCCGCAGGGCCCCGACTCCGCCACCCTGCTGAAGCTGGCTCGCGGACTGCGCGGCAGCGCCGTCATGGCCAGGCTTGGCAGTTTTGCCGACGCCGCGTCGGGGCTCGAGCGTGGCGCGCGACTTCTGCACGAGGGCCGGATCGCGTGGACTTCCAGCCTGGCCGCCGCCGTGACCGAGTCGGTGTCGGAACTGCGCGCCCTGGTACCGATGGCCCGGCTCTGGGGCGAGAGCCACGACCAGCGCGCCCGGTCCACCGGCGGCAAGCTCACGTCGGTCCTGGATCGGGTCGAGCGTCAGGGTGAGCTGATGCAGGCGGGCACCACGCCTGAGCCCTCAGTGGTCCGCACGAGTGAGCCGAACCCTGCTGTGGCGGCGTTCTTCGATTCGATCGACCATCGGGCCAACGCCCCCGACGTCAAGTCACCAATGAGTTCGCCAGTCCCGCCGACGCCGGTGGCGATGCGATCAGCTGAGTCCGCTCTGGCGGTCAGCCCATCTCGCGGATTGACCGCCCTGTCCGACGCACACATGCCCATCGTTTCCATCGCGTCACTCGCGCCGAGCAGTGACATCGACGCCGTGGTGTATCGCGCACCCCATCCGCCGGTGACCTTCGCACAGCGATTCATCTCGGACGTCTCGCCGCTGATTGGCTCGCTCCGCGCCCGGCTCGCGCCGCTGCGGCAGGGTGGAATGGCGGCAAGTGCCGACATGATGGCCTCGTTCCGGCCGGTGCTCGTGTCATTGCGCGATACCGCCGCCAGCTATCAGCACGACGACGTCCGCACCTTTTGCGATGCGGTCCTCACCGCACAGGCTCCGCTTCCCGCGCCGGCCGCCGGTGCGCTCGATACCGCGCTCACCGTCATGCTGCAGCAGGATCTTGCTCCGCACCTGCGCGCGCAGCGTCTGGCCGAGTTGCGTCGCGTGGTGTTCGCCGCAACGCCGCTCAGCACGGCGGCCACCTCCGATCAGGTGTCGCGACCAAACGGCGCCTTCACGCCGCGCCATCGCACCCCGGTGATGGCCACCGTGATTCCGACGCCGACGATCGCGCGTCCGACTCCACCGGCACCGAGCGGTCGCGAACTGAATTCGCTGCTCAGCACCAGTCTCGAAAAGGTCCGCGAACTGGATGCCACGCCGCTCGATCTGATCGCCATCACCGAAGGCGGCGCGCCACCGGCCCGGAACGCCCCCGATGGTGAGCCTGACGTGGTGCCGATCGACTCGCTGCTCTATCGAGGCCCACGTGCGCTCTCCCGTGCACGGCACATCGTCGGTCAGCTGCGCACCTCAGGTGACGCTCACGACGCCTCGCTGATCAGCGAACTGTTTGACCTCGTTGAACTCGCGGGGAGCGCGACCTGAACGATCACAGCGCATGACACGCGCGCGCTGGCAGACGTTGATCGGTGCTGTGCTCACGCTGCTGCTGCTCGGCTGGACGTTGCGCGACGTGCAACCCGATGCGCTGCTGCAGCAGCTTCGTCACGCGAACATCGGATTGCTGATCCTCAGCGCGTTCGTCGCGACTGCGATATTTCCACTGCGGGCTGTCCGATGGGTGGTGCTGCTTGAACCGATCGCCCCCGGCCTGCGATTCATCGATGCCTGGCGCGCGGTGGCGATCGGCATGATGATCAACAACGTCATTCCCGCCCGCGCCGGCGAGTTCGCACGCGCCTACGCGCTGTCGCGTGAGACTAAAGCGGTGCCGTTCACCAGCGCGCTGGCCTCGATCGCGCTGGACCGCTTGTTCGATGCCCTGATTGTCTTCGCGCTGATGTTCGGCGCCATGCTGGCTCCCGGATTTCCCGCTGGCGCCACCATCGCCGGAAGGCCGGCCACGGCGCTGGTCGGCACCTGGGGCGTGGCAACGCTGCTGATTGTCTTTGGCGGTGCCATTATGGTCGCATTCCGGCCAGAAATCGTCAGGTCGATCGCGACGCGCGTCGTGCGCACCGTGCTGCCGCGCTTTGAACCGCGGGTGGCGGCCTTCGTGGAACACGGAACGGCCGGACTGGCCGTACTGCGCAGTCCATCGCGCTTTGCGCGCGTCGTCTTCTGGACCGTGCTGCATTGGCTCACCAACGCGCTCGCGTTCTGGATCGCGTTCCGCGCGGTTGGCATCGACGCGCCGTACTCCGCTGCGCTGTTTCTGCAGGGACTGATCGCGATCGGCGTGGCCATTCCGTCGTCGCCGGGCTTCTTCGGCCCGTTCGAAGCCTTCGCGAAGACTGGATTGCAGATCTATTCGGTGCCGGTCACGCTCGCCGTCACCTGGGCCGTCGGATTCCATCTGTTGTCGTTTCTGCCGATCACCGCGCTCGGCACGTACTACTTCTCGCAACTCGGCCTCTCGCTGCGCGAACTGCGCAGCACATCGGCGCAGCCGGCGGCGGATGCCTGACTTTCCGGTCCTGAGCGCGCAGGTGAATGCGTGGGCAAAGATCAATCTCGATCTGCGCATTCTGGCGCGCGAGGAAAGCGGCTACCATCAGATCGAGACCATCTTTCAGCGCATCTCGCTGAGTGACAACGTGGTTGTGACGGTGGAACCGGGCGCTGGCATCACGCTCAGTTGCACGCCCGATTTCGAGCTTCCGGAAGAACAAAACCTCGCGTGGCGCGCCGCCGCCGCGTACCGCCACGCCGCCGCCTGGCCGGGCACGGATCGCCGCATTGCGATCACCGTGCAGAAGGAGATTCCGATCGGCGCCGGACTTGGTGGCGGCAGCGCTGATGCCGGCGCGGTGCTGCGCGGCCTCAATTCGCTCAATCCGACACCGCTCGACGGCAACCATCTGCTCGGTGTTGCCGCGACGCTCGGTGCCGACGTTCCGTTCCTGGCCAGCGAGTGTGTGCGCGTGCTCGCGTGG
>JANMWU010000209.1:0-3506 GCA_031380785.1 Gemmatimonadaceae bacterium | reverse complement strand
GCGCGATGAGGAGCTCGTCCTCAAGACTGTGGGCGCTGAAGGAGTCGGCAACACCGATGACTGAAATATCATCAACCGGCGCGACGTACGAACGCAGCTCCGAGTGCGGCGTTGCTTGCGCCGTTTCATCCGCGTGCGCGTGATCGGGGTGAGTCTGGAGCATCCCAGGGGCCGTCGAGTGAACTGAAAAAGGCGTGCGTCAGCGCCGTTGGCACTGACACACGCCTTCGCTTTGCGAATCTCTGCTTCGCACCGCAAGTCGGTTTGCGCTCCGCCCGCACACGCCCGGGTAGACGGAATCGGTGACGCGCAACGCTTAGCAGCACTGCAAAGCTCATACCGTATGCGAAACGAGCCACAGGACGTTCGCAAGCGCGCACTGCAGTAGGGGCACCCCTTGCGCGTTTCAATAAAAACTCGTATCGTCGCCGTGTAACGAAAAATCTGCGCGACGTCTGCGCATGCCGGATCGAACGAGCATGTGGCTCGTCAGATGATGGCGCGAGTGGCCTTCCGGGGTCGCCCGCGCCTTTTTTGTGTCCTTTCCTTTGCTCGCGACTCGGCACCGAGGCGCTGGGAGCTGGTATATGAAGCCGCACACTGGAATTCACGTCAGTCACGCGACACCACACCTCACGTTGCCGCACCGTGGAGGGCTTGCGGACTCAGCGCGACTCCGATCGGCCGACCAGACGCTGGAGCTGTGCCTGCTTGATACGCAGCGACAGGTCCACCGACTCGAAGAAATTGTGCATCGACTCACGTCCGTCGCGGCGACGGGTGGGGAACCGCCGACGGGCGTGATGTCGATGATTCAGGAAAGCAATCGGGCACTACAGCGACAAATCGACGAATTCTCGCTCCAGTCGCATGCGATACTCAGAGTAGTACGGCCGCCAGCAGTCCCTATCGCAAGATCGGCAGATCGCTGAGGCCTCTGCCGGAATTCACGCACGCAATCTCAGGCGACTGATTCGGCAGGCATCGTAGCCGACGCGTCGCCCGCGGTCAGCGGCGGAGCCGAACGCGTTCAGCTCTGCGTGCGTGGTCGGATTTCCCGTAGCACACATGGTGTTGTGGCCGGTAGGCCGGCAAGTCTTCAGGGAGTAAACGTCTTGCGCAGGCCGTCAGCCGCAAACTCCACCGCTTCCTTCGCCGTGGGCACCACTGCTCCCTGCCCGAAGAATTCATGCGCAACGCCCATGTAGTTGCGGATGTTCACGCTGACGCCAGCTGCCTTCAGCCGCTCAGCCAGCATTTCGCCATCCGATCGCAGCGGATCAACCTGCGCCGTCACGATTGTCGTCGGCGGCAATCCTGACAGATCGGCCATCAGCAGATTCAATCGCGGATCTTTCGCGTCGGCGGGCGTCCGCGTGTACTTCGCAAAGAACCAGTTCATCATCGGGCGGTTCAGCGGCTTTGCCATCGCGTTCTGTTGATAGCTCGCCGTCATCGTATCACTTCCGGCCACAGGATACACGGCGAGGATTCCGACCGGCGCGCGAGCACCGGATGCCTTGATGGCAACCGCGGTCGACACCGCAAGATTACCACCGGCGCTTTCACCTGCCAACGCTATGCGCGCGGGATCGCCATGCAGCGCTGCGGCGTTCGCGACGACCCACTTGTACGCTGCCATCGCATCATCATGCGCGGCCGGGAACTTATGCTCCGGCGCTTTCCGGTATTCGACCGAGACGAGAACAGCCTTCGTCGCGTTTGAGAGCGCGCGCGCCGAACCGTCATACGTATCATTGGTCGCGATGACGAAACCGCCGCCGTGGAAGTACACGATGACAGGAAATACGCCGGTGCCAACGGGCGTATACACGCGGACGGGCAGAGCGCCGCCAGGGCCCGAAATTGTGCGGTTGCTGACCGTGCCGACTGGCTCCGGCGTGATTGGCTTGCCCTGCTTCTTCAACACTGCCATCACCGCATCGGTCGGCGTCGGCTGCTTTCGCGCGGCGGCGGCGTCGAGGGTTTCAATCGGCTTCCCGCCGAGCGAACCAAGTGCATCGATGACTTCCGCCTGTTCGGTGGACAATTTCACCGACGCAGCGCTGACTCCTGAGGCGGAGCGCGCAGCGGCGCTGTCACTCAGCATTGCCGAGTCGCCGGTTCGTGACGATGCGACGCGCGTGGAGTCAGCCTGGCGATCGGCGGGCCGACTGCACGCGCTTGCAATTGCCATCGATGAGAAAAGAATAGCGTGCAGCGTAACTCGCGTCGCCGCAGAACGGTTGAAATCCGGCATCGTAAGGTTCCTCTGAAATATGAAAGTGAAAACCGGTGTGGACGGCATGCGCAGTTGTCATCCACACCAGTCGGCTTGGCCAGGCGTGCTGCTACTTCAACAACTCCTTCAAAAGGCTTTCGATATCCGGTGGCTTTGTCAGATGCGCGTCGAAGCCTGCATCAAAGGGCCGCTGCCGGTCATCCGACTGGCCCCGGCCGGTGAGGGCGATCAGCCGCACGTCGTGCCCATCAGACCTGGCGCGCAATTCGCGCGCGACATCGTACCCGTTCATCCGCGGCATACCGATATCGAGCACCGCAATGTCGGGCTCGAACGACGTCACGGCATCGAGAGCATCCACACCGTCCGCAGCCACAAACACTTCATGCCCGTGCATCGTCAGCAAAAGCGCCAGGCTTTCCGCTGCGTCACGATTATCGTCGGCGATCAGCACGCGCTTTCGGACGCCGTCATGCGTCACGTGGGTCTTTTCCCTTCAAAACGGCATCTGCGGTCGCGTCGTCATTCACCCCGCAGTCCTCGGCGAGCGCGGCATATTCATGCTTGAGCTGGTCGAGTCTTGCATCCGGCAGATTCTCGGCCGCGACAAGATCGTTCCGCGCTTCCGAGATAGACCGCAGCAGCTCATTCAGCTTGAGATGAATAGCGCGCGAGTCGCGTGTCTGCGTATTCTGGAGCAGGAAGACCATCAGAAAAGTGATGATGTTCGTACCAGTGTTGATCACGCTCTGCCACTGTTCCGAGTAATGGAACACCGGGCCCGCCAGGCCCCAGAGCACTACGATTCCGAATACGATCAGAAATGCTGTCGGCTTCCCGAGAGCCTTCGCGCTTTTCTCGGCGAAACCGCGGAACCATCCGTCTTCAGTACGGCTGCTCATCGCTTCACAGCTGTGTCGGTTCGCGGTCGCGCGCCCGAAACGGACCAGTCGCGACGCACCGACGCTGGTACGAGCGACACCTCGAACAGTCCGATACGCGTCGCGTCGGAGCGGACGACATCCAGTCTGGCCCGAGCATCCTGAACCCGTTTCAGGTGGCTGCAGTTGATATGGCTGAGAATCACGCCATGCCTCGCGACCACACGGAATTCAAGGACTTCGTCCGGCGACCGGACGTCTGATTTTGTCGTTCGCATTGCCGTCTCCCGACGTAAAAAGGCGACGCGCAAGCACACCAGAATGGTGTCTCACGCGCCGCCAACGAGGGACCGATCACTCCCACGCTCCGGTTTGATCCGCCG
>JANMWU010000171.1:0-2977 GCA_031380785.1 Gemmatimonadaceae bacterium | reverse complement strand
GCGAGTTCAAGTACAACTCGCGGAAGCTGGACGACGGCGCCCGGACGCAGCGCGCCATTCAGGGTGGAGAAGGCCAGCGCCTCACGCACAAGCAGCAGACGCGTGGCTGAGCGCATTCGGCGCGCACGTCGCAGCTCTCGCAACGAATCCTGGTTGCGAGAGCTGCGGTATTTTGCTATGCTAGACGCTCAGCTATGGCGGCGGCATGTTTCATCACCTCCTACGTGGCTGTGGCAGGCGGGCGCGTCAACGTCCGATCTGCCGGTTTCTTTCCTGCTGGTTTGGAGCGCTGGGGTGTCGAACCCCACGGGAGATCACTGCCAAGGCGTCCCCGGTCCCACGACGCGCCCCGCCCCTATCGTCAGCGGTCCAGTCTCCAGCTTGGAGGCTGGGCCGCTCGACGTCTGTGGCGCCACGTTTGGCGCCGATACCGTGTTACTTCCCGACGTAGTGCTTCCCATCAACGCGCCTGATACTTCCGCGCTTGATCATTGTCGACAACGTGCTGCCGACCGACTGGGCGGGGTGCTTCGATTTTGTGACGACACCGACAGTTGCTCGCCTGACAAGGTCAGCGAACCCCAAACCCGGCGTATCGCGCGCGACAGCCAGCAAGCGATCAGTTGGACCGTTCGGTATCGCTTCTGTGACCGCCCCGCGCCGAGCAGGAGCTGCTTCGGAGTTTTGCGGGAGGCTTTGCCGGGGTAACGTGCTCACAGCAAACGACGGATCGTACAGGGCAATCAGCGCGAGTAGGTGATCGCGCTCACTCTCCATCGCGGCCAGTCTTTCCTTCATCCCTTCAACGAGGGCCTGTGTCATGGCTAAAGCCAAAAAAAGGGTGCCAGCACGGACGGACCCCGACAATAAACAAGCGTCGGGGTCCCTGCGCAAGCAAAGCAAAGTTGTGTTGGGTCGTCCGGGGCCAAAACCGGCAACTTTGCGGATTGGCGGTACGTGGTCCGAGGCGATGAAAGGCGTTCTACGCGCACCCCGGCAAGAGACTAAGAAGCGCGAAGAAAACTAAGCGACGCGTTCGGGTAGCTTCGGTAGTGCGTGGGCGCTGTGCGTCAAGTACATAGTTCCGGTCTGGGCTTGACTAATCTCAGGCTGGAGCAGATACTGAAGCCACCACTTCACTTTGCGAGACGCCCGTGACCTCACCTGCCGTCGTACACAACACTTTCACCCTTGAACGCGCCTTTCCCGTCGCCGCCGAGCGCGTTTTCGCCGCGCTTGCCGACCCGGTCCGGAAGCGGCGATGGTTTGCTGAAGGAACCGCGCATGACGTCCTGTGTTTCGAGATGGATTTCCACGCCGGCGGGATCGAGCGGGCGGAATACCGGATGAAGGACGGGACGCCCTTCGCTGGTGCGATCCTCGAGCACGTGGGCACCTTCCTGGACATCGCATCGGGGCAGCGCGTCGTCACCTCCTCGACGATGAGCTTCGGAGGGCGGCGCATTTCCGCTGCGCTGGTGACCTTCGAGATCGTTGCGAACGACGCGGCTACGACGCTGCGCTGCACGCATCAGGCAGCGTATTTCGAGGGTGCTGACGGTCCGACAATCCGTGAGGCCGGCTGGCGTTCGTTGCTCGACAAGCTGGTAGCGGAAGTCGCGCAGAACACGCAGGTCTGACGATGATGCAGAGTGCGAACGCCGTGCGTTCGCGAGTTGACCTCGTCTTCAACGCGCTCGGCGATCCGACCCGTCGTGCAATCGTGGCGCAGCTCGGCAAGGGGCCGCAGTCGGTGTCGACGTTGTCGCGGCCACTTGGCGTGACAGTGACGGCGGTGTCGCAACACATTCGCGTTCTCGAGCGCTGCGGCATGCTGACGACAAAGAAGGTCGGTCGCGTGCGCACCTGTCAGTTGGACAGCGCCGGTCTCGATGCGCTCGACGGATGGATCAGGGAGACGCGCGCGATCTGGGAACGTCGACTCGATCGGCTTGCGGAAATTCTGGCGGAGGACGACAGCTGATGTAGCGCGCCAACGATGCGCACTCACAGTCGCGGCAGGCTATTGCTACTGCTCCCAGAGCGACGGCTCTCGCAGACGCACGCCTTCCAATTCCAGGAGGGCGTGCTTTGTCTCGGCACCGCCGTAGGCCGAAAATCCGCCAACCTGTCCGGTGGCAGGCAGAACGCGGTGACAGGGGACGATGATGGGCCAGTGATTGGTGCTCATGGCTGCACCGACGGCGCGCGCTGTGCCAGGTGCGCCGGCACGTTCAGCGAGAGTGCCGTACGTGATCGTGGTGCCCCAGCTGACATCACGCAGCAGCCGATAGATGTGCGCGTCGAACGATGAGAGCCCTGTCATGTCGAGTGCGACGCCGTTGAAGTCTTCACGCTCGCCCGAGCAATAGCGGAGCAGCATCGACGCGCACGCTTCCACCTGCCCGGGCAATGGTCCGTCCCATCGCGTAGGCGCGTAACGATGCAGACGCTGTTCGGTGGCGACAATATTTGATTCGGGTAGCTGCACTCGCGTCAACCCGGCCGGTGACCACGCCAGTCCGCACTGACCGATGTCGGTCTCGATCATCGCCCAGTGCGAATCCGGATATGCGGCGTGCTGTCGGTCGGTCATGAACGAAGAATACTGCGGACACGCGCGTGTGGTCCAGCGGTGCGGCGGTACGCGCGCATCCTGCGTGCGGTTCGTCAGCGTCGCGCAACCATGCTGGTCAGCGCGGCGTCGATCTCTGCTGCCGATATGCGTCTCGGGACATCGCTCTTGCCGATCCAACCGGCGGCGGGATGGTCAATGCTGGCGAACGCTCCGGAAATGCTGACTTTCACGATCGCCTCAGCCACGCCGTGCGAGCCGTTCGCTCCCTGCTCAGCTGTGAGCACAAGCACCCACGGTGTTCCGTCCTGCCACTGCTTTGCGAGCGCATAGTGCCCGACGCTCTGCTTCGTGATCAGGAGCGGCAGCGTCACACGCTTGCCATTCACCAGACCCTCGGCA
>JANMWU010000492.1:0-9542 GCA_031380785.1 Gemmatimonadaceae bacterium | reverse complement strand
GGGAAGGCCGCCGTCGCCACACCGGCAACGGCTGTATTCGTCGAACTGCTGCGCGATTCCACCAGCAGCTGGTGGGATGTGCGCAGCACAGCCGGTGTTGTCGAAACACGCGACTCCGTGCTTACTGACGCGCTCAAGGGCGCGCTCGATTCACTCAATCTCACGCTTGGTCCGGTGGGTCCGGCGTGGGAGTGGCGCCGCGCCGGCGGCATCAACGTGCATCATCTGGCGAACCTGCCTGGGTTTTCGCGTGAGCATCTGCCTGTCACGTCCGGCTATGGCACCATCGCACCCGCGTCCGGTGCTACCGGCAGTCACGGCGCCAGCTGGCGCATGATTGTCGAACTCACGAAGGATCGTCGCACCGCGTGGTCGATTTATCCCGGTGGGCAGAGTGGCAATCCGGCCAGCAAGCGGTACGATGACCGACTCGAGAAGTGGCGTACAGGGCAGCTGGATTCGCTTGTCGTTCCTGAATCCGAAGCGGCGTTTCCGAAAGCGCGGATACTGAGCACGCTAGATCTGCGGCCGTAGCGCGTCGAAATGACCTTCTCCGCCCTCCTCCTCACGAACGCCGCCCTCATCGCCACCGGCGTCGTCCTCCTGTGGGCCAACCAGTCCCGGAACCAACCCATGTTCTTTGTCGTCGCCGTTGTCCTCTTTACCGCCGCCGAATTCGTGATGGGATGGTGGGCGCTCCCTGTCGTCGGCCTTGTCCTCGGCCTCATTGGCGCACGTCGCAGCGGTGTGGTGCTGATGGTCGGTGTCGCCGCGATGATGGCTTGGGGTCTACTCTTTGTGTGGACCGCCAGTCAGGGCAACCTCGGATCGTTCATGGTCGCCCTGGCGGCGGCGATGAAGCAGGAGCCGAATGCGTTGCTGGCGCTCATCGCTGCCATTCCGGCGCTGCTGGCGATACCTGCCGCCCGTCTCGGCGCTGCCCTTCGCCCCGAATCAGCCGGAGCCGCGCCGCTGAGCAGCTAGTTCGCTATGTTGGGGCTCGGGAGCCGGCGCGTGGGCGTGCCGGAGACGCCCGCCGGCCCCGGCACCCACCGGCGCCGTTTCCATTCGACGCCGATCCCGTGTCCGTCACTGCCCCGAAAACCAAGATCGTCTGCACCCTCGGCCCCGCCTCGGCCACTCGCGAAAGCATCGGGAGCCTGATTGAAGCCGGCCTGAACGTGGCCCGCATCAACTTCTCCCACGGCACCCACGAGCAGCATGCGCAGACCATCGCGATCGTGCGCGAACTCGCTGAGGAAATGGGAAAGCCCGTCGCCATTCTCGGCGACCTTCAGGGCCCGCGCATCCGCATCGGCGTCCTCTCTCAGCCGCTGCAGCTCGTCCCCGGACGCGAAGTCATGCTGGCCCACGAGGGCGAAGAGGAGGCCGGTGACATTCCGGTCACTTACACCTTGCTCTCGCAGGACGTGACCAACGGCAGCCGCATCCTGATCAACGACGGACTGCTCG
Organism: Gemmatimonadaceae bacterium; assembly: GCA_031380785.1. Classification (GTDB taxonomy): domain Bacteria; phylum Gemmatimonadota; class Gemmatimonadetes; order Gemmatimonadales; family Gemmatimonadaceae; genus JACMLX01. The sequence goes on along the minus strand of JANMWU010000492.1, from coordinate 8,069 downwards.
AACTGCGCGTGCTGCAGGTCATGGGCAAGCGCGTGCGCTGTGAGGTGGTCTTCGGCGGCGAATTGAAAAGCAACAAGGGGATCAACCTCCCCGGCATCGCAGTCTCGGCGCCGTCCATCACGGAAAAGGATCGTGCCGACGTCGCCTTCGCCGTCGAACAGGATCTCGACTACGTCGCGCTGAGTTTCGTCCGTCGCGCTGAAGATCTGTGGCAGCTGCGCGGGCTTGTGCCGGCCTCGATGATGATCATCGCCAAGGTCGAAAAGGACGTCGCGCTCAACAACATTGAAACGATCGTCGCCGCGTCCGATGCGATCATGGTCGCGCGCGGTGACCTTGGCGTTGAACTGCCGTTCGAGCGCGTTCCGGTCGCGCAGAAGCAGATCATCGCGCTCTGCAATCGGATGGGCCGTCCGGTGATCACGGCCACGCAGATGCTGGAATCAATGATCACACATCCACGGCCGACGCGTGCCGAGGCGTCCGACGTGGCCAACGCCATCATCGATGGGACGGACGCCGTGATGCTCTCTGCGGAAACTGCTGCTGGTGCGTATCCGCGGCTCGCCGTGGAGGCGATGCGGCGCATCATCATCGAGATCGAACAGCGTTCCAAGCTCGAGATGGCGAACAAGGATCAGCGCCGCGCGCCGGAGCACAAACACGAAACGGCCGAAGCGATTGCGTCAGCCGTCGCCGCCGCCGTGAAAATGTTGCGGGCGCCGGCCATCGTCTGCTTCACCAAGAGCGGTTCGACGGCTCGCGTGGTCTCGAGCATGCGGCCGGCCGTGACGGTCGTGGCGTGCACGGATCTCAAAAAGACCTATCGCCAGCTGGCGCTGGTGTGGGGTGTGGTGCCGGAGCTGGTACATCGCAAGGACAACTACGAAGAATTGATCGTGGAAGGTCTTGCCGCCGTGCGTCGCCTGAACCTTGCCGATCCGGGCGATCACATCGTCGTGACCGCCGGCGTACCGTTCGACACGCCCGGTACCACCAACTTCATGCGTGTGGAGACGGTGTGAGACTGACCTTCCTCGGCACCGGAACCAGTTTCGGTGTGCCGCAGGTTGGTTGCAACTGTGCCGTGTGTCGCTCTCCCGATCCGCGTGACAAGCGCACGCGGGTCGGTGCAATCGTGGAGTCGGCCGGCGGCACGCGACTGCTGATCGACACGCCGCCGGAACTGCGCGTTCAACTGATCGCCAATGGCGTTGATCGTGTCGATGCGGTGCTGTTCACGCACGATCACGCCGATCACACGCACGGGCTGGACGACATCCGCACCATCTCGGTTCGTCGTGATGCCCCGCTGCCGATGTACGGGTCTGAAGCCACCATGCAGAGTCTGCATCACAAGTTCCGCTACGTCTTTGATGACACCATGCGCCCGATGCCCGGTACGCTCAAGCCGGAAGGGCATTCGTTCATCATCGAGCCCGGTGTTCCGGTCGTAGTCGGCGATGTGACCGTGCAGCCGTTCTCCGTGCCCCACGGGCGTTTTACCGTCACCGCCTATCGCATCGGCGCGCTGGGCTATGTCACTGACGCCAAGACTGTTCCGCCCGATGCCATCGCCATCCTGCGCGGCGTGAAGGTGCTGGTGCTCAACGCATTATTCCGCACCGCACACCCCACGCATCTCAGCATTCCTGAAGCGATTGCGGTGGCGCGCGAAGTCGGCGCCGACCGCACCTATCTCACGCATCTCACGCACGACAATTTCCACGCCGATCTCGAGGCCGAGTTGCCGGCGGGAATTTCGCCGGCGTTCGATGGTCTCACCGTGCGCGTGGCGTAGCGCATGCCGCACATCGACGTCGAGCAGACACCGGTGGACGCGAGCAGCGAGGCAATCACGCTCGGGCTGCGCGCGTTCAATGACAACTACATGACGCGCGGTGAACCGACCCCGTTCAACATCGTGCTGCGCGATGACGATGGCGCGATCGTCGGCGGCTGTATGTGCGAAATGCGCTGGCAGTGGATGTACGTCGACCGACTGTGGGTCAGCGACAGCCATCGTGGTGGCGGATTCGGTTCAGCGCTGCTCGAGGCGGCCGAGGACGAGGCGCTTCGCAGAGGGTGCACGAAAGCGTATCTCGACACCCTCAGCTTTCAGGCCCGACCGTTCTACGAAAAACTCGGCTGGAGCGTGTTCGGAACACAAAGTGACTATCCGCCGGGCATGACCCGGTATTTTCTGCAGAAAGACCTCACTCAGACTTCCTGATCCCATGGCCGTCCGATTCGATTTCACGAACATGCTGACGCCCGCCTGCGCCGGTGGCCTGCTGTCCGACACTCTGGTCACGTCTGCGGTCGCATTCTCGGCCGCAGTCACGGACGTCAGCGCGCGCCGTGCCGCCGGCACGCTGGGATTTCCGGCGCTGCCCGAAGACATCGCGCTGCGCAATGCACTCAAGGCCGATGCGCTCGCGTCGCGCACCGAGATCGACGACGTGGTGCTGTTCGGCATCGGCGGCAGCGCGCTGGGACCGAACATGCTGCGCAGCGCACTCCGTCCACCGCGCTGGAACGAGCTCGATCTGGCGGCGCGCGGCGGCTGGCCGCGCCTTCACGTGATGGACAACGTCGATCCGGTCTCGATGGGCGCGTTGTTCGATCGCGTGAACCTCAAGCGCACACGCGTGCTCGTGATATCGAAGTCGGGTGGTACGGCTGAGACGATGTCACAGTACCTCGTCGTCCGCGAAAAGCTGGAGGCGCTCGGCGCCGAGTGGCCGAAGAAAATATTGCGCTTCATCACCGATCCTGAAAAGGGCGTGCTGCGCGCAATCGCGAAGACCGATGGCATCGTCACGTATGATATCCCGCCCAGTGTCGGCGGTCGCTTCAGTGTACTGACCGCCGTTGGACTCGCGCCGGCCGCATTCATCGGCATTGATATCGACGCGCTTTGCGCCGGTGCCGCCGCAATGCGCGATCGCTGTGAGACCATCGATCTGGCGAAGAATCCCGCTGGCGTGTTTGCCGTGTTGCAACAGCTGCACGATCAGAAGAACGGTCGCAGTATCCACGTGCTGATGCCGTACGCTGATGCCTTGCGTGACGTCGCCAACTGGTTCGTTCAGCTGTGGGCCGAGAGCCTTGGCAAAGTCGTTCCGACGGGTGGCAACGTCGGCCCGACACCGCTGCCCGCACTCGGTACCACCGATCAGCACGCGCAGGTGCAGAACTTCATGGAAGGTCCGCACGACAAGACGGTGACATTTATTTCGGTGAAGACGCTCGATCGCGATATCACAATTCCGTCGCTGCATTCGAACTTCCCGGACCTGTCTTACCTCGGCGGCAATACGATCGGTGCCTTGCTCGATGCCGAGCGTCGAGCTACCGCCGGCGCACTGGCCAGCAGCGGGCGTCCCAATGGCGTGCTGCATATTCCGCAGGTCGACGCGCATCACCTGGGCGAGCTGATCATGCTGTTCGAGTTCGCGACGGCGTTCGCCGGTGCGCTGTACGGCATCGACGCATATGACCAGCCCGGCGTGGAGCTGGGCAAGCATTTCACCTATGGAATCTTCGGCCGGCCGGGCTTCGAGGCCGATCGCGACCGCTTCAACGGCCTCGCGCAGCCCAATCCGGCGTGCATGGTCTGAAGGGCTCACTTGTGTCGCACCGCAGGCCTAGGGAGCTTTCATTTCTGTCGATCGGTGCTGCAGTAGAGGTCGCTCGTTTTCACTCACTTTCGATGAGGTCCTGATGTCCGCTCCCGCCATTTCATCGGCGCTGCTAGCCGACTGCGTCACTGTCTCCGGTTCGACGGTCCACTGCACGCATCCCGAGCTGCTGGCAACGGAGCGCATGGACGCGGTGATCAATACCGCGGTCTTCGGCAGCGACGAGGAGAAAGAGTACGCGCGCTGGCTGCTGTGGGAAGTCGGCCAGGCCGTGGGTGTGCGTCCGGCCTCCATCCACGCGCTGTACATGGCGCGCGGCGCCGGCAAGACCGGTGGGTACACCGTGCCGGCGATGAACATCCGCTGCGCGTCGTACGATACGATGCGCTCGGTCTTCCGCACCGCCAACACGCTCGACGCCGGTGCGTTCATCCTCGAGATCGCGCGCTCCGAAATCGCCTACACCGACCAGCGTCCGACCGAGTATGTGGCGGTGATCATTGCCGCCGCGCTGCGCGAAGGCTTCCGTGGCCCGCTCTTCATTCAGGGTGATCATTTCCAGGTCAACCACAAGAAGTTTGCTGTCGACCCGGTGCTCGAAGTGAACTCGGTCAAGCAGCTCGTCACCGAGGCGGTCGCGGCGGGTTTCTACAACATTGACGTTGATACGTCCACGCTGGTCGATCTGTCGAAGCCGACGCACGAAGAGCAGCAGATTCCGAACTTCGTCACCGCGGTGGACATCTGTCGATTCGTGCGCGCGTCGGAACCGGACGGCGTCACGATTTCGCTCGGCGGCGAGATCGGCGAAGTGGGCACCGAGAATTCCACGCCCGACGAACTGCACGCGTTCATGACGGGTTTCACGCGCACGCTCGCCGAGCAGGCGCCGGGTATGGCCGGATTGTCGAAGATCAGCGTGCAGAGCGGCACCAGCCACGGTGGCACGGTGCTTCCGGACGGCAGCATCGCTGACGTGGCGCTCGACCTCGACACGCTGCGCATCCTCGGTGAATTGGCCCGCAAGGATTACGGTATGGCCGGCGCCGTGCAGCACGGCGCAAGTACGCTGCCGGACAGCAAGTTCCACTCGTTCCCGGCCGCTGAGACCGCAGAAATCCATCTCGCGACGAACTTCCAGAACATGATGTTCGACCACATTCCGGACGCACTCCGCCGTGAGATCTACGACTGGCTGCTGGTGAACGCGAAGGATGAGCGCAAGGCGACCGACACCGATGAACAGTTCTTTTACAAGACCCGCAAAAAGGCCATCGGTCCGTTCAAAAAGCAGATGTGGGCATTGCCAGCCGATGTGAAGGCGAAGCTCGCCAATGCCTATGATGCGAAGTTCACATTCCTGTTCACGCAGCTGAACGTCGGCGGAACGAAGGCCGACGTGAAGGAATTCGCGAAGGCCCCGCGCCTGCACAAAGTGTTCGGTGCGCCGGGCGTGGTTGCCGCGCCCGATGACGCGGATCTCAGTGACTGACATCCCGACGAGGGAATTCTCAGCGGCCGTGTCTTCGCCTGAAGATGCGGCCGCTGTGTCGTCCCGGGTATCGCGTCAGCTGCTCGACTCCGTCGTCGCGCGCACGATCGCCATCCTCGCACACGACGTGCGCAATTCACTCGGTGTCGTCTCAATGCAGGTCGAGGCGATCGCGGTACGCGCTGCGTCGAAGACGGCCGATATCGGCGCCATTCAGGCGCATGCGAGCGTCGCGTCGGATCACATCGAACGGCTGGCTGAAATGACGAACGCGCTGATTGCATTTGCGCGTGGCCGCACCTCCTCCGATCTGGCGGTGATCGTGAAGGAAGCGGCGGCACTGTTGCCGATGCGCGAGGTCTCGGTGCGTTGTCCGGGATTCGCATCAGTCAGTCTCGATCCGTTGCTCACGCGCGCTGTCACGCTCGAACTGCTGGTGCTGGCGCTCGGCAATCCGGCCGTGCCCGCCTTCGTGGTCGACTGTGACGGAGCAAGCTCGAGCTTGGAAGTGAATACCGGCGCGAACCTCCGTGCGGATGAGTCGCTGGAATGGGTTGTGCAGTTTCAAAAGGCCGGCGGTCGCATCACGAAGACCGGAGACGGCCTGCGTCTTCAGTTCCCGCCGATCGTCTGACCCATGACCCAGCCAATGGCCAACGCCACGATCCTGATCGCTGATGATGAGCCCGCTGTTACGACGCCGCTCGAGGCGGTGCTTTCGGCGGATGGATATAACGTCGTCGTCGTCAGCGATGGTATCGCCGCGCTCGAACGGCTCGAACAGGACGACATCGCGCTCGTTCTGACCGACCTGAAAATGCCGGGACTGGACGGCATGGAGCTGCTCGAAGCGATCCGGAGTCGCGAGCTGCTGGTCGAGTGCATCATCATCACCGGCGAGGCCTCAGTTGATACCGCGGTCGAGGCGATGCGGCACGGCGCCTATGACTACATCGAAAAGCCGCTCACCAAGCAAAAGCTCACCCGGCTGAAAGCGCTGATTCCAAAGGCGATGGAAAAGGAGACGACGCGCCGCAAGAACCGCGAACTCTCATCACGCCTGGAAGGCCTTACGAGCTTCGGGGAACTGATCGGCCAGTCTGAGCCGATGCGTGAGGTGTACGGACTGATCGAAGCGGTCGCTCCAACCAACGCCAGCGTGCTGGTACTCGGTGAAAGCGGCACCGGCAAGGAACTGGTCGCGCGCGCCGTGCATCAGAAGAGCGATCGCGCCAAAGGGCCCTTTTACGCGCTCAACTGCGCCGCGCTGCCCAAGGAAATTCTCGAGAACGAGCTGTTCGGTCACGAAAAGGGCGCCTTTACGGGCTCTGTGAACGAAAAGACCGGCGCCTTTGAGAATGCCAGCGGCGGCACGCTGTTCCTCGACGAGCTGGCAGAAATGCCGGTTGATATCCAGGTCAAGCTGCTGCGTGCGCTCGAAACGCGATCGATCCGACGCCTGGGCGGCAAGAAGGAAATCCCGGTCGACATCCGCATTGTCGCCGCGACTAACAAGGACATTCAGAAAGCCATCGCCGACAACGAGTTGCGCGAGGATCTGTATTACCGGCTGGCAGTGGTGGAGTTCGTGTTGCCCCCTCTGCGCGAGCGCGGCGCCGATATCCTGATTCTCGCCGAGTCATTCCTGCAGCGTTTCTCGAAGCAGAATGGCAAGCGACTGACGGGCTTCGGTGATGGCGCACGGGAGTGGATGGCGATGTATGCGTGGCCGGGCAATGTGCGCGAACTGAAGAATGCCATCGAGCGCGCCGTCATCCTCGCCCGCGGTACCGACGTCAGCGCGAACGATCTCCTCCCGCGGCACCTGCGTGGCGCATCTGAGAGCCTCGGCCCGGTGACGCTTACGGTGGGGTCGTCGATGGCGGAAGCGCGGCGTCAGCTGGCGCTGCGCACGTTTGCGCAGCTGGGCGGAGATATCACCAAGGCCGCGGCAATGCTGGGCCTGAAGGAAGCGCAACTTCGTGAGGAGCTGCTGGCGTTGCTGACCCTGCCCGATCCGTCAGGAGATGCGCCAACTGACGGGGGGGAGGGGAGTGACCGGGCCTCGGTTCGTCTCGTACGTTCCGATGAAGGCAAGGTCGTGCCCGGACGCTGATGTCCGGCGCGCGGCACATTCCATTTACGCATAGCATTGCATGTCTCGACGCGACTGGGACGACGACGATCAGATCATCATCGTCGAACAGAGTGATTCTTCCGGGCTTTCGGCGCTGCTGCTCGGGGCCGCGATTGGCGCCGGTCTGGCGCTGATCTTCGCGCCGCAAACGGGCGCTGAAACGCGCAAGTCCATTCAGCGTGGCGCGCAGAAGGCAAGCGACGCGACCAAGCGCGCGGGAGTCAAAGTCGGCGAGAAGGTGACCGACGCATTGTCGCAGGCCAAGGCTGATCTCGAATCGCGCATCGACTCTGCTCGCGCTACGCTCGACATGCGCAAGGTTCAGGTCTCGCGCGCCGTCGACGCCGGACGCGAAGCCGCTCGAGCCGCTCGCGAAGATCTCGAGCGTCGCATGGCCGAGCAGCGCGCAGAAGTGCTGCGGTCCCGCGATTCCGATAACGGCGCCGCGTAGTTCTACGCCTTAGCCGCGAACTGCTTCGCGTCAAAGCAGTTTGTTTTTCAGTTCAGGCAGGTGCAGGCTCTGCGGGCGCGGCGCGACCGGCAGTAACTCCGCACGCCGGACAGTACTGAAAGAATGCGTTCTTGCGCGTGTCGCAGGCACCACACTTGTCGAACAGCTTCATGCCGCAGTGCACGCAGAAGTTCGTTGTTGCGTTCGGACCGCCGGCGATCGGGCGTTCGCAGCCAGGGCACATGCCGGCGCTCATTTTGCGCAGTGCGTCTTCGTAGCCGAGTGACTGCCGGCGCTGCGTTTCGGTCTGCTGCTCCACCACCTGTCGCTTGGCCACGTACTTCT
>JANMWU010000086.1:0-1685 GCA_031380785.1 Gemmatimonadaceae bacterium | reverse complement strand
CCGTGGGCAGGAACCGGTCGACCGGCGGACCGTCACCGGCGTTGTATTCCGTGCGCTGGCACGGGAAAGCGCTGGTCGATGAATCGGCGCTCGAACTTGATTTTGTTGGCGCCGTGCCGTTCGGCACCGACGTCGAATACGCGTCGGTCACGCGATCGTCGCACGACGAGCTGGTGCGAGGCCTCATCGGCAAGGCCAGTACGGCGCGCGATCACTACCGCCAGACTGTCATCGCACTGGTCGAACGTGCTGCTCCACATCGACGCATCGACCTGATTGTTCGCGCATACGACGACGGCGTCGCGTTCCGCTACCGGATTCCAGCACAATTGGCGCTGACGTCTTTCACGATCGCTGCCGAACGCACCCACGTTGTCGTTGACGGTGCGAGTCAGGCGTATGCGCTGCAGCGCAGCGCCTTCGTGTCGTCGTACGAGGGGTTCTACACCGTCGCGCCGCTGCGCGAGATATCATCGGACTCGCTGATCGCATTGCCGCTGCTGTTGCACCATCCCGGCGGTGCCTGGCTTGCTATCTCCGAGGCGGCGCTCACCGGCTACTCCGGCATGTATCTGAGCCGAGCAACAGGTGCCGGCGGTGACCTTATCAGTCGCCTCTCGCCGCTGCCTGACATGCCCGGTGCGGCGGTGCATGGCCGCGCACCATTCGAGACACCGTGGCGCGTGCTGATGGTGGCCGACGATCCAGCGCGGTTCATCGAGTCGAATCTCATCACGGTGCTGAATCCACCGTCGGCAATCGCCGATGTGTCATGGATTCACCCGGGCAAGACCACCTTCCCGTGGTGGAATGACTACGTGGTGCCCAACGCCACGTTCACGCCGGGCCTGAACACGGCCACCACGAAGTACTACATCGACTTTTGCGCGGCGCACGGCATTCCGTATCACACGCTCGACGGCTATCTGGACATGGCGTGGTACGGCGGCCATATCGATCCGGGCGAGCACATCCCCGACATCACACGCGGCACAGATACGCTCGATCTGCCGGAGGTGCTGCGGTATGCGAAGGAGAAGGGTGTACGCCTGCGCGTCTGGATGCATTGGAAAGCGTTGCGTCCGCAGCTGGACACGGCGCTGGCGCGCTACGAACAGATGGGGATTGAAGGGATCATGGTCGATTTCATGGACCGGGATGATCAGGAGATGTTAGCGTTTTATCACGCAATCATCGCCAAGGCCGCAGCGCATCACCTGACGGTGGTGCTGCATGGCACGTCAAAACCAACCGGCATGAGTCGCACCTGGCCGAACCTGCTCACGGTGGAAGCGGTGATGGGTCTGGAGTACGACAAGTTCACCGACAAGAAGGGCATCACGCCGCAGCATGAACTGATCGTGCCGTTCACGCGCATGATTGCGGGGCCGCTGGACTTCCATCAGGGCGGGTTCCGCTACGTCACCGAGACGGAGTTTCACCCCGAGTATACCGCGCCGCGGGTGATCGGGACTCGAGCCCGTACGCTCGCGATGTATGTGGTCTACGAGGATCCATTGCCGATGATGGCCGACGCGCCATCAGCGTACGCGGGCCAGCCGGGTCTCGATTTCCTGGCGGCGATACCCACCACGTGGGACGAGACGCGGGTGGTGACTGGCGTGATCGGTGAACGGCTGACGATTGCACGGCGTCGGGGCACGACGTGGTACGTTGGTACGATG
>JANMWU010000063.1:0-22248 GCA_031380785.1 Gemmatimonadaceae bacterium | reverse complement strand
GGCGTGGCGCTGCTTTCAATGCTGGCGTCGTGGCTATTGCGTCGCTGGCGGGGGCTCAAGTGACCGTCGCCTACGTATCGCATTCTGACTGTGGTCGGCATGACACCGGCTGGAAGCATCCGGAGCACGTTGGTCGTCTGCGCGCCATTCCGCGCGCACTCCGTTACGACTTTGACCTTTTCGACACCATCGAGCATCGTGAAGGCCGACACGCAACCGCCGACGAACTCGCGCTGGCGCATGGCGCCGACTACATCGAACAGATTCGTGCACTGGCAGAAGCCGGCGGTGGAACGCTCGACGGGGACACCGTAGCCAGCCCTGGCAGCTGGGACGCGGCGACGGCAGCCGTCGGGTGTGTGCTGGATGGCATTGACTGGGCGTTCGATGGCAGCGTGCAGCGCAGCTTCTGCGCCGTGAGGCCGCCTGGACATCACGCGCGCCGCGACGCTGCGATGGGTTTCTGTCTGTTCGGCAACGTCGGAATCGGGGCGCATTATGCACGGATGAAGCACGGCGCCGGGCGTGTGCTGATCGTCGACTGGGACGTGCATCACGGCAATGGCACGCAGGAACTGGTTCAGGATGATGCAAATGTCCGCTTCATCAGTATGCATCAGTGGCCGTGGTATCCCGGCACCGGAGCCGCAGATGATCGCGGGCCGCACGGCAATATCTGGAACGTGCCGATGCCAGGAGCGCTGCCACCTCAGCACTACGTCGACGCGTTGACGCGGGCCATCGATGCGGCGACCAGCGCATGGACGCCGGACCTGGTTTTGGTGTCGGCCGGGTTCGATTGTCTTGCCAATGATCCGCTCGGTGAATTCACACTCGAGATGGAGCACATCGACCATCTCACGCGGATGCTGGTCGAGCGCGCGACGTCGTGGTGCGGCGGTCGCCTGGTCAGTTCACTCGAAGGTGGCTACGACCCGGCGCGACTCGGTGAGGCGTGCGTTACACACCTGCGGGCGTTGCGATAGTACTGGCGACCGTCGGTATCTTGCGCACCATGCGACACCTGCTCCCGAGCCGCAGACCACTGCTGTGACACCCACACCCGGCGCGTCTTCAGCGGCAATCGGCTCGGCGCGCGGCTCGGCGTTCCGGCTGATCGGCGTCGTCCACTCCTCGTCGATCAGCAACGTGATCCGACGGGCGGGCATCGGCGCGCATGGCATCACCTTCCGCGATGTGGCGGCCGTCGTCCGGCCGTGCGGCAATCGCAGCGAAGCGTTGTCTGACGCGGCGCTGATGGAGCATCACACGCTTGTGGCCGGCCTTTCGGGCAGCACCACCATGATTCCGGCGCCGCCGCTGACCACCTTTCGCACCGGCGCCAGCGTGCTGCAGTGGCTCGAACTGCATGCGATTGCGCTAACGGACGGGCTCGCTTACGTCGATGGGCGGACTGGCGCCCGGGTGACGGCCGCCCGCGACCTTGCCGGCGCCACCTCTGACCCATCCGTTCTGCCGCCCTCATCCGCAGCAATCGAATCGTTCCGGGCGCTGCGCCGTTACGCCGCGGCCACTGTGCCTGTCTCATCAGGCACAGTCGGCGATGGCACCACCATCGCCACCGAGGCCTTTCTGGTTGAGCGCTCGTCCTGGGAGCGCTTTGCTTCCGAGGTCACGGCGGAAGACGTGCGCTCACCAGGACTCATGTTGCGACTTACCGGGCCTTGGCCGGTGTACGACTTTGTACGATTGCAGTTCTAGCCCGAACCATATTTTTGCATGTTCTGCCCTGATTGCGGCACCTGGAATCGAGCGGCGGCACCGAACTGTGTGCGCTGCGGCCATGCGCTGCCCAACGTCGCCGCAGCGCCCGTCGATGTGCCTGATGCGGAAATCACGGCGCTTCGCCGTGCAACCGGCGGTCGCTTCGCCATCGTGCGACGCATCGCCAGCGGCGGCATGGCGCATGTGTACGAAGCATCACATTCGGTGCTCGGCCGACGGGTGGTGATCAAGGTGCTGTACTCGCATCTTGCGCGCGATCCTGAAATGCGCGAACGATTCCGACGCGAAGCCGAAGCGGCGAGCCGCCTCAGTCATCCGAACGTGTGCGCCATCCTCGACGCCGGCGTGACGCGTGACAGCACCTTCGTGGTGATGCCGTTCCTGAGCGGGGGATCGCTCGCCGATCGGCTGGCGCGCCACAGAACCGTGCCGCCAACGGAAAGCGCCGCTATCGTGGCCCAGATTGCCACGGGCCTCGATCACGCGCACCGGCACGGCATTGTGCACCGTGACGTGAAGCCTGATAACGTGCTGTTCGACGCCGAAGGCACTGCGCTGATCACCGACTTTGGCATTGCGACGGCCGGCTTTCACAAGGGACTGACCGGCACCGGTCGCGCCATGGGCACGCCGCATTACATGTCGCCCGAGCAGGCGATGGGGAAACCGGTGGACGGTCGCAGCGACGTGTATGCGTGCGGTGTGATGCTGTATGAGATGCTCGCCGGTGTGCCGCCGTTCGACGGCGAAGATTCGTACGCCGTCGGCTACAAGCATGTGCACGAACTGCCGACGCCACTCGATGTGACAGCGCCCGCCGTATCACCGGCGCTGTCGCAGATCACCATGCGTTGCCTCTCCAAGACGGCCAGCGAGCGCTATCAGCGCGGCACCGAACTCGCGGACGCGCTGATTCGTGTGATTGAAACAGCCGCGCTGGATACGCCCTCCGTCCGTGCCGCGCGCCTCGCCCGGTTGACGCCGTCGCTCGCGCCATGATGCGGCTCGAGACTGAGGTGGTAACGATACACACGTCGCATCCCTTCGTGATTTCGCGCGGTGGCTCGAGCGAGTGGAAAGTGGTCTGGGTGCGATTGATCGACGCGAACGGCATGGAAGGCTGGGGCGAAGCGGCGCCAAGCCGCTTTTACGGCGAGACGTCCGACACCGTGCTCGCAGCGCTCGAACGCTTGCGTCCGATCATCGAAGACTCTGACGGCTGGGACATCGAGACGCTCGAACACGCGATGGTCAGTGCGCTGCGCTTCAACGCCGCTGCACGCTGCGGCGTGAGTGCCGCCTTGCACGATCTGCAGGGTAAGCGGCTCGGCGTGCCGCTGTGGAAGATGTGGGGGCTCACGCCATCGGCCTCACCGCGCAGCAGCTTCACGATCGCCATTGCGGCTGACGATGACACGCTGCGTACGCGCGTGCGCGAAGCCGTGGCAGCAGGCTTTCCGATTCTGAAGGTGAAACTCGGCAGCGATCGCGATCGACGGATCATTCAGCAGGTGCGCGATGTGGCGCCGAATGCGATTCTGCGTGTCGACGCAAATGCTGCATGGACGCCAAAGCAGACGCTGGCCATGGCACCGCTGCTGCAGGAGCTGGGCGTCGAGTTCATCGAACAGCCGCTGGCGCCCACCGACATTGACGGTCTGCGCTTCGTGCGCGAGCGTTGTGATCTGCCGATCGTTGCCGACGAGAGCTGCTTGGTGGCAACAGACGTGGCGAAGCTGGTTGGCGTTGTGGATGGCGTGAATCTCAAGCTGGCCAAGTGTGGCTCACTCCGCGAAGCATTCCGCATCATTCACACGGCCCGCTCTCACGGTATGCTGGTGATGGCCGGCTGTATGATCGAGACGTCGCTCGGCATCACGGCGGCCGCGCATCTCGGTTCGCTGCTGGACGCGGTGGATCTGGACGGCGCGGCGCTGCTGCGCGATGACCCGTTCGTTGGCGCCACCATCGCCAACGGCGTGGTCACACTGCCTACCGCTCCGGGACTCGGCGTTTCGCGACGGTAGTCTGTCGGGCGTGGTAACTTTCCACGCGTGACTCAACTGCTGGCTGCTGTCGCGCTCCCTGTCGCGGTTCCGCGCGCGTACGTGTACGCCGTGCCTGATGCGCTGCGTAGTCGCGTGCAGCTGGGAGCGCGCGTGGTGGTGCCACTTGGTGTGCGGACGCTGATCGGCATCGTGACGGCAGTCGATGTGCCCGCGCCGGCGAAGGGTCGGTTGCGTGACATTTTGAGCGCGCCGGATGCTGAGCCGGCGTTGTCACCCGCGTTGCTGGCGCTCGGGCGGTGGATGACGCGGTATTACGCTGCACCGCCGGGGATTGTGTTGCGCGCAATGCTCCCCGTCGCGCTCACCGGTGCGGCTGCGCCCACGGCGCCGCTCAGGAAGCAACGCGTCGCACGTATCACGACGCCGCTTGAATCGCTGCTTGAGCGGGATGCGCTGTTCAGGCGCGCGCCAAAGCAGCGCGCGCTGTATGAGCTGCTCGAATCGCTGGGCGGGGCTCATCCGGCGCGCGCGTTGCTGGATCAGGCAGGGGTGAAGACGGGCGTTCTGCAGCAGCTTGTCACGCGCGGGCTGGTGGCTATCGAGTCAGCGCCGGTGTCGCGCGACCCGTTCGCGTCGCGTGTCATCGCGGCACCACTGCGTCTCGTGCCCACTGATGCGCAACGCGTCGCCATAGCGGCGTTGACTGGGCTGCCACCCGGGAGCGGGGCGTTGCTGCGCGGTGTGACGGGCAGCGGCAAGACGCTTGTCTACATCGAGTACCTGCGCGATGTGATCGAGCGTCGCGACCAGGGAGCGATAGTACTCGTACCGGAAATCGCGCTCACGCCGCAAACCGTCGATCGATTTCGGACCGCGTTCGGCGATCGCGTGGCTGTGCTGCATTCAGCGCTCTCCGATGGCGAACGCTTCGACGAATGGTCAGCGATCAGCCGCGGCGAAAAGCGCATTGTGGTGGGTGCGCGTTCGGCGGTCTTCGCGCCAGTGCATCGTCTCGGTGCCATCGTCGTCGACGAAGAGCACGAGACGACCTACAAGCAGGGCGAATCGCCGCGCTACCATGCGCGTGATCTCGCGCGCGTGCGTGCCACGATTGAAGGCGCGACATTCGTGCTGGGCAGCGCCAGCCCGAGTCTCGAAAGCTGGACGCAGGCGCAACGTGGCGAGCTCACGCTGCTCGAACTGCCCGAACGCGCGGGCGGTGCGCTGCTTCCGATCGTGCACGTCGTCGATCGTCGCAAGGAAAAGCTGGTGGCGAGACCGGTTTTCGCGCCTGGAGCCACCGCACCAACGCCCCAGGGTACATCGTTCGGTCACGCCATCACGCCAGCCCTCGAACAGGCCATCGCGGATCGGCTCGAGCGGCGTGAGCAAACAATCCTGCTGCTGAACCGGCGCGGGTATGCGCACTTCATGCAGTGTCACGATTGCGGCTTCGTGTCGCAGTGTCCGAACTGCGCCATCGCGCTCACGTACCATCGCACGCCGGAGCGGCTCGCGTGCCACTACTGCGGGCATCGTGAAGCTCCGCCTGAACTCTGCCGCAATTGTGGTGGTCCGCCGCTTCGTGAGCGCGGACTCGGCACGCAGCAGCTGGAGCGCCTGCTGGGCGAGCGCTGGCCGCGCGCGAACATCGCCCGGATGGATATGGATACCACAGGCGCCAAATGGGCGCACGCCACCATTCTTGATCGCGTGTCGTCTGGCGAAGTCGACATCCTGCTCGGCACACAAATGATTGCGAAAGGGCTGGACTTCCCGAATGTGACGCTGGTTGGCGTGATCGACGCGGACGTCGGGATCAACCTGCCGGATTTTCGCGCCAGTGAACGATGCTTTCAGCTGCTCAGCCAGGTCGCCGGTCGCGCGGGACGGGGAGCGAAGGGCGGCGAAGTGTTCATCCAGACGCGCGAGCCGAAGCACCATGCGGTCACCTGCGCGGTCACACACGACTATCTCGGTTTCGCGGCCGAGGAATTGGCGGGGCGTGCGCGTCCTGCGTATCCGCCGACGCTGTTCCTCGCCAATGCAGTCGTAAGTGGTACCGACGAACTCGCGACATCGGAGGCGGCGCGAGCGCTGGCCGAATGGACGCGCCGTCTGATTTCGACGCGCATGCCGGGCGCATTGGAAGTTGTGGGTGCGGCGCCGTGTCCGGTGGAGCGCATCAAGCAGCGCTGGCGCTGGCATTTCGTGCTGAAGAGCGCCGATACCGACGCGCTCGGACGCATCGGACGCTACATCGTGGAGCACGGACCATTGCCCACCACCGCCGGACTGCGGCTGGCCTGGGATCGTGATCCGGTCACGCTGTTGTGAGACAACGCGGACCGGATCACGCAAACCTTCTGATCAGTCGTTGCCGACCACCGTCAGAGCGAAGTCGATGTTACCGCGCGTCGCGTGGCTGTACGGACAGATCTTCTCGTGCGTCTCCGTCACCAGCGGCGTTGCCTCAGCCGTACTGAGCGTCGGGACGTTGACAAGCATCTTCACGGCGATGCCAAACCCACCGCCCTCACGCGGCCCGATAGACGTCTCACACGTCACAACCGCGCCGGTCACGTCCGCCTTGTGACGGCGCGCAACGCCCTCCAGTGCTCCGCCAAAGCAGGCAGCGTATCCGGCCGCAAACAGGTGTTCAGGCGTGGTGGTGTTGGGCAGACCCGGGCCGCCCATTTCCTTTCGCACGGACAGATCGACGCTCACCGAACCATCGGTGGTCTCGGAATGACCGTTGCGGCCACCGGTGCTGCTGGCGATGGCGGTGAGCAGCGGCTTGATCGTATAGGCTGGCATTTGTGCTGTCTGTTTGAAATGATGAGAATGCGAATACGCGCGTCGTGTGTCGCGCGCTGAAAGTAATTGGCACAACTGATTCGGCCGCTGAAGCGTTCCCTGACCACATTCGCACGGCCATCTACTGTTGCGAATTGCTCAGTGGTGTCTGCGATCCGGCAGCAGCCAGGCCAGCAGCACCGTCAGTGGCGCGCAGGCCGCCAGCAGCAGAATCATCACATGCAACCCGTACACGTCGGCGACGCGGCCCAACATCGGTGCGGCCAGTCCACCGAACGTGACCGCGAGTCCCACCGTCACGCCCGACGCCGTCCCAAGATGTCGCGGCAGATACGCCTGGCCGAGCACCACCATCACGCCGCCTGGCGCGAACAACGCAAACGCCAGCAGCGGCAGTGCGATCCACGCTTGCAGGACACTGTGTGCCGCACCCAATAGCCAGAACGCGGGCCCGACGGCAACGAAACTCCCGAGGATCACCCGTTTCGCACCATACGTGTCCGCCAGCTTGCCGCCAACAAACACGCCGATCAATCCGATCGTGAGCAGCATCGACAGCGCCAGCGCGCCGCTCCGCAGCGTGACATGCAGGTTGCGCGACCAGTACGTTGGCAGGAACGTGTTCATCGCCACCACCATCATGCTGCGAAAACCGATTGCAATACCGAGCAGTGCAAATGCTCCCCACGCATCGTGCGGAAGCGACGCCGTCTGCGCGGCGGTTCGGGTGGCGTGACCGCGTTCGCGCGGCAACGCGTCCATGGCCCGGCTCAGAATCCATGCGCACGGCAGCGCCAGCAGACAGAGCGCCGCCAGCACGCCTCGGCTCTGCGGATTGGCGAGAGGCACCACGATGATCGGCGCCAAAGCAAATCCGATGTTTCCGCCAATCGTGAAGAAGCTCATGCCGGTGCCTTTCCTGTCACCGGAGAACATGTTCACCGCACGGGTGGCCTCGGGATGGAACGCTGCCACGCCGATACCCGCCACTGCCACCGCCGCCAGCGCGAGTTCAAACGTCGGCGCCAGTACCGCCAGCGCTACGCCACTCGCGGCCAGTATCAGTCCGGTCATCGTGAGCCACGGCGTGGCGCGGCGATCGGCCAGCCAGCCGAAGTACGGCTGCAGCACGGCCGAGAGAATTGTCGCCGCGAACACCGCGCTCGCACCGCGCGCGAGCGTCAGGTTGAACGTCGCCATGAAATACGGCACCAGCGCCGGCACTGCGGCCTGATAAAAGTCCGTCGCGCCGTGGCCGAGCATCAGGCGAAGTACGGACGGACGATCAAAACCGGCGCCTGCGTCCGATCGATCGAGCGGCGCACTCACCGCCGTCACTGTTGCTCCTCTTTTTTAGCGTCGCCGGCGCGGTGCGGCCGTGATTTCATGGTGTGCACAACACTGAAGATCGGTCAATCCGATCCGATGCGCAATCAGTAGTGAAAACTCACTCGCTGCGTGTCCCGACTGCCGCTGGAACATTTGACCCCGACTTCATTTACTTACCGCGCATATGCATCTGCACCGCGCCTGTCTTGTTCGCATCGTCGCCGAAAAGCGACTCACCGCCAGGATTCTCGCGCTGCTCAGCGAAGCGGGCGCCAACGGTTACACCATCTACGACGCGTCCGGCTCCGGCGAACACGGTGAGCGGAGCGGCGACAGCTTCGATACGACCAACGTGGTGATCGAAGTGCTCACCACCGAGCCTGAAGGCGCGGTCATGCTCGAACGTGTCGAAAAGGAGTTCCTGCCAGGCGCCGCACTGATCGCGTACCTCCACGACGTCCGCACGCTTCGTAAAAGCAAGTTCCAGTGAGATTTCTCCTCGTTGTTCTGGTCGGCTTGCTGTTGCTTTCGCCGCGCCAGTCGCACGCCATGCACCTGCGGGTGCGACATCACATCGAGCTGGCCGCCAGCAAGTCGCGCTACGACGCGCCGTCCGCCGCCGACACGGTGACGATGGCCGAGCGCGAATTCGTCGCGGCAGTCCTTCGCGAAAACCCGACCTTGCGCGCGTTGCGATACGAAATTCCTGCCGCCGAAGCGGACGTCACCACCGCCCGGCTGCGACCGAATCCCTTCGCAAACATCAACGGCGATATTCTGCCTGTGCCCGGCGAGAAGTTCGCGCCCGCCAGCAAACAGTACGGTGTGAGCATGCAGCTGCCGTTCGAGCGCGGCGGCAAGCGCGCGCGCCGCTCCGAGACGGCCGAGGCAGCCGTGCGCGCCGTCAGTCAATCGATCGCCGACGCCGAACGCCAGGTTATTCTCACCGCTCGTCAGGCATGGATCGATCTGCTGAGTGCCCGCGCTTCACTCGCCATCGCCGACCAGACACTGGCCTCATACGACCAGCTGGTCGAACTCAATCGAAGCCGCCTCTCGGCAAAGCAAATCTCTGGTTCGGAACTTTCCCGATCAATCGTCGCTCGCAGCCAGGCCGCAATCCAGCGCGACGAAACCGCCTTGTCGGTGCGACAGGCGCGCGCTTCGCTCAGCGCGCTGCTCGGTCGCACCATCGAGATCGCGCCGCGCGACACGCTGACGGCGGCGCCGCGTCCGGTGGCACCGTTTGATTCGCTGCTGGCGCGCGCACTTTTGCTGCGCGCTGATGCGCGTGCGGCGCGGACCGGTGCGCAGGTTGCCATCGCGAACCGGCGTCTGCAGGATGCGAATGCGACGCCGGATATCACCGTCGGTGTCGACGCGTCGGTGCAGCAGTTTGTTCGGCTGTACGGCGTGTCCGGAAGCATTCCGTTCGCACTGTTCAACCGCAATCAGGGCGAACGTGAGAAAGCTGCGGTGCGTGAGGCACAGGCCGCCCAGCACATCCGCGCCGTGAATGCCGCGATCGAGTCTGACATGCGTTTCGCCTACGCAGAATTCGAAACGCGCCGCGCGTCCCTCTCGCGCTTCACTGATCAATCGCGGGAGAGCATCATGGCTCAGGCGTTGTCGATCAAGTCCGCCGCCGAATTTGCCTATCGCAACGGCAGCACGTCGCTGCTCGAGCTGCTCGATGCCGAACGCACCTACACTGATCTCTATCGCGCATATATCGACTCTGTCGCACGATATCAGAAAAGCCTCGCCCTCGTTGATGCCGCCGCAGGCCTCTCCCCATTCGACGCTCAACCATGATCGCGCAATACCCCTTCGACAGACGCGGCCTGCTGGTGTTCGCCGTGCTGCTCGTGACCGGCTGTTCGAAGAAAGCCGACGCAGTCGAGACGCCGCGAGCGGAGTCTGCGCTCACCACGGTTTCTGCTGACGGCAACGTGGTCACGCTCCCGGCAGCGCAGGCGGCGCGCATTCCGGTCTCGCCGGCGATTGAAACTCCTTTCTCCGTGATACTCTCGTTGCCCGCGCGTTCAGTCGCCACCGCCACCCGAGCCGCAGACCTGCCGCAGCCGCTGGTGCTTTTCGAGACGGCCGAGCTGTCATCGCTGTACTCGGAGTTCTCGCGTGCGCGTGTGATCTTTATGCGCACGGGCAAGCAGCGGCATCGCCTGCGCGAACTGCTGCAGCGCAACGCCGCCGCGGGCAAAGATGTTGACGACGCCGAGTCCGACTACGCGCAGGCCGAGGCCACCTTGCGCGAAACGGAAGGCAAGCTGCGCGAGGCCGGCATGAATCCGCGCTTCCTGCAGGCGCTGCGCCCGGGCACTGCGTTTGTCGTCGCCGATGTGGTCGAGTCACGTGCGAAGTTCGTGCGACCGGGCATGCCCGCCGTCGTGGAGTTCACATCGCTGCCCGGCGTCTCGCTGGCCGCGCGCGTGATCCAGATCTCGGAGACAGTGGATCCCACCACGCGCACCGTGCGCATCGGACTCACCACCACTGACGCGCAAGGCAGTATCCGTCCCGGCATGTTCGCGCGCGTCTCGCTGGATCAGGCGACGGTGAAAGCCGTGACGGTGCCGGTGACAGCATCCGTTGCGGCCGATGCGAAGACATGGGTGTTCGTGCGCACCACGCCCACGCGATTTGAACGCCGTCTGGTGGTCCTTGGCGCCGACGATGGCGAGCGCGTCGAGATCCGTCAGGGGCTGCAGCCGGGCGACCTGGTCGTCATCGGCAACACGATACTCCTCAAGGGGCTGGCGTTCGGGTACTGACCCCGCGCGTCACCATCACCCGGGCCCCGGCCACATATGCTCGACACCATCGTGCGTTTTTCACTGCGCCAGCGCTACCTCGTGCTGGCACTCGCCGTGCTGCTCATTGCCGGTGGGTTTGTCGCATGGAAGACACTCAAGATCGAAGCGTATCCGGACGTCGCGGATACGGAAGTCGCCATCATCACGCAGTTCGACGGCCGGCCGGCAGAAGAGGTCGAACAGCAGGTCACTGTTCCGGTTGAACGTGCCGTCAACGCGGTTCCGCAAGTCATCACGCGTCGCTCGCGCACGATCTTCGGCCTGTCAATCGTACGACTGACGTTCGCCGAAGGCACCGACGATTACTTCGCGCGCCAGCAGGTGATCGAGAAGCTGCGCGACGCCGAATTGCCGGAGGGCGTCACGCCGACGCTCGGTCCGCTGTCCACGCCGGTCGGCGAAATTCTTCGCTATGTGATCGAAGGCGACGGCTCTCAGTCGCCGATGGCGTTGCGCGAGTTGCAGGACTGGAAGATCGTGCCGAAGCTGCTCACCGCACCCGGTGTCGCGGATATCACGAACTTCGGTGGACTGGTTCGGCAGTACAACGTCGTGATCGATCCGCAGCGCCTGGCGAAGTATGGGCTGTCGATCAAGGAAATCGCTGACGCGATCGCGGCCAACAACAGCAGCACCGGCGGCAATGTCATCCGACAGGGCGCGTCGCAGCTCGCCATCCGCGCCGTCGGTCGCATTGCGAAGCGCGAAGACATCGAACGCATCGTGCTCGCCGAGCGCAAAGGCACGCCGATTTTCGTGCGCGATGTGGCGTCGGTCGAAATTGGCGCACTGCCGCCGTCCGGCGTGCTCGGGTACGTGGATGCCGATCAGCAGGAGGAAGTGGACGACGGTGTGGAAGGCATCGTCCTGATGCGGCGCGGCGAAAACCCATCCGAAGTGCTGGCGGGGATCAAGGAACGCATCGCGCAGCTGAACGCCGGCGAGCTACCGAAAGGCGTGAAGCTTCGCATCGAGTACGATCGCACCGATCTGGTTGACGCCACGCTCGACACGGTTGCACATACGCTGCTCGAAGGGCTGACCATCGTCGTGGTGGTGCTGCTGCTGTTCCTCGGCGACTTGCGTCTGGCACTGTCGGTGGCGATCACGATTCCGCTGGCGCTCTGCGGCGCATTCGTGCTGATGAAACTCACCGGCATTCCCGCCAACCTGCTGTCACTCGGTGCGATCGACTTCGGTATCATCGTCGATGCGTCGGTGGTGATGGTTGAGTCGATTGCGCGTACGCTCTCGCACGCGTCGGCGGAACAGAAGGCGCGCGGAAATCGCCGACTGATTCTGCTGGCATCGTCGGAAGTGCAGCGTTCGATTGTGTTCGCCGTGGCGATCATCATCCTTGCGTTCCTCCCGCTGTTCACGCTGCAGCGCGTTGAGGGCAAGCTGTTCCGGCCGATGGCATTCACCTTGTCGTTCGCGATCGGCACGTCGCTGCTGCTGGCGCTCACGATCGTGCCGGTTGCCTGTTCTTTGATGCTCGGCAAGGATTTTCGCGAAAAGCAGAATCCCTGGCTGACCTGGCTTGAGGCGCGTTATCGCCGGACGGTGTCATGGTTGTTGCGCCGGCCGTTCGCGGTGCTGACCGTGGCTGGCTCGCTGGTGGCGCTTGCGCTGGGTGTCGCATCGCAGCTTGGCACCGAGTTCCTGCCCGAGCTGGATGAAGGTGGCTTCAACATCCGCGCCATTCTCCCGGCCGGAATCGCGCTGGATGTGGCGCGCACGTACCCGCGCCTCATCCGGCACGAGATCGCCACGTTCCCTGAAGTGCGTCTGGAAATTTCACAGCTCGGTCGCAACGATGATGGCACCGATCCGTACGGGCCAAGTCGCATCGAGACGCTGGTGCAGCTGCGGCCATATGCCAGCTGGACCAGTGGCCGCAGCAAGGAACAGCTGCTCGAGGCGCTTCAGCATCGACTCGAGCAGGCGATGCCCGGCGTGAGCTTCTCATTCTCGCAGCCGATTCTCGACAACGTGAGTGAATCGGTCACCGGATCTGCGGCCGATCTCGCTGTCATCGTGAGTGGCGACGATCAGGCCGTTCTGCGCGGCATCGCGAACCAGATTCTCAGGGTCGTGGAGAAAGTTCCCGGCGCGTCGGAGAGTGGACTCGAGCAGGAAGGCACGCAGACACAACTTGTGATCGATGTGAATCGTGAAGCGCTGGCGCGCTACGGGCTGAACATCAAGGACGTGAATGCGCTGATCGATCTGGCGGTCGCCGGCAGACCAGTCAGCACAGTGTACGAAGGCGAACGTCGATTCTCGATCGCGCTCCGCTACACCAAGGAAGCGCGTGCCAGTATTCCAGCCATTCAGAATCTGCAGCTGATCGGTTCAGGCGGTGCGCGCGTACCGTTGTCGGATGTGGCGCACATCGGTATGGTCGAAGGCCAGACGATCATTGCGCGCGACGCCGGTCGCCGTCAGGTGGGCGTCCGGACCAACGTTCGTGATCGCGATCAGGGCAGCTTTGTCAGCGAAGCGCAGGCGAAGGTCCTGGCTGCCGTGAAAATACCGGCCGGTTACTCGATACAATGGGGCGGACAGTTCGAGAACCTGACGCGCGCGAAGAGTCGGCTGAGCGTCGTGGTGCCGATCACCATCCTGCTGATCTTCGTGGTGCTGTTCATCCTCTTCGACAGCTCGGCCAAGGACGCCGGGATCGTACTCAGCAACGTGCCGTTCGCGCTGGTTGGCGGCATCGCTGCGCTGGCACTCCGGGGCATCAACTTCTCGGTGTCGGCCGGCGTGGGATTCGTCTCACTGTTCGGCGTGGCGGTGATGTCTGGCGTACTGCTGATTTCATATATCAATGCATTGCGTCAGGAAAAGCTCTACAAGCTGAAATCCGCAGTGATCGAGGGCGCGGCCACACAGCTGCGTCCGATCCTGATGATGATGATGGTGGCGCTCATCGGCCTGATTCCGGCGGCGCGTGCCAGTGGAATTGGCTCGGACATTCAGCGGCCGCTGGCAACCGTCATCGTCGGTGGCCTGCTTTCAGCGCTGGTCCTGACATTGCTGGTGATGCCAGTGCTGTACTACGCCGTTGAGCGTCGCATTGTGCTCAAGCGTTTCCGCGACCGGCACGCGTTGCGCGATCGGCTCTCCTCATTCACGGTGGAAGAGCAGATCTGAGCCCGGTTGCGGAGGGCCCCGCATTGAACCGGCACGTTCTTCCAGGCAAATTGATTCGTGGCCGTCTACACTCCGCCGAATTTCAGCGCTCCCGTCCTCGCCTCCGCCCCGGACGCCACCTTTGTTGTGGCGCCCGGTGATGGCGTGCTGCCCGAAGGCTTCTTCCCCACCACGAACCTGCCGACGTTTGCCCGGATCGCCGGACGCTGGCGGCTCCCTCTCGAGCCGCGGATGGATGGGGTTCTCGTGCTGGATGAGACCGATACGCTCTGGGTCCGCGAGGGCCGACGCGTTCGCGCTGGCGAGCGGGTGGCCGTGGGCCACTTCGAGGACGGACGCGACGGATTGTTTGTTCATGCGCGGGCGTTTCGTCCCGAGGCCGACAGCGACGAGTTCCAGTTCATGTCATCCGAGGTCAGCCGCGAGAAGCCGATCGACTATCAGCAGCTGGCGACCTTGCTGGTCGACGAGCGCGCGAATCACGGGTATGTGATCTGGGTCACGGGGCCGGCGCTGGTGCACAGTCGCGCCCGTGCCGACATGACCTGGTTCGTGGAGAATGGGTTTGTCGGGGCGCTGCTGGCCGGCAATGCTGTCGCCGTGCACGACATCGAAGCCGCGATCTTCGGTACCACGCTGGGCATGAACGCGCAGGGCACGCCGACGCAGGGCGGGCACGCGCAGCATGTGCGCGCCATCAACAAGGTGCGCGCCGCCGGTTCGATTGCCGCGGCGGTGGAGCAGGGCATCGTGACCAGCGGGATCATGCACGCGCTCGTGAAGCATGGCGTGCCGTTCGTGCTCACCGGCAGCATTCGTGACGACGGGCCGCTGCCGGATGTGATCACCGACATGCTGCAGGGTCAGGACGCCATGCGGCGTCACACCGTGAAGGCGACGATGGCGATTCTGGTCGCCACCGCGCTGCATTCAATCGCGACCGGCAACATGCTGCCGGCGTTCTTCCAGCATTCCGAAACCGACATCCGCGAGCTGCCGACCATCTGCGTTGACTCCAGCGAATTCGTGGTGAGCAAACTGAAAGACCGGGGTACTCATCAGGCCTTCGGCGTAGTAACCAATGCCCAGGATTTCATGCACATCCTGCGTCTCTTTGTCGAGCGCGAGCTCGACGCGCGTCGCGGCGCCGCTGCCGCCTCCGCCACCCCTGGATCCCGCTGATGACCGAAACGCAGGAACGCTTTCTCCGCGCCGTCCTGACCCGTGTGGCGCTCGACTCGGTCGTGGAATTGCATCTCTTTCCATCGCTCCGTCGCGGCACGGTGGAAACGGGTGTGGCGGTGATCGCGACAGTTGTGCCGTCAGCGCCGCTCGCCGTGGTCGCTGAAGAGAACGGCGTTGAACCGGATGAATTGACCGATGCGGCGCCTGCGGAAAATGCTCAGGATGATTCGCCGTACAGTGACGACGCAGCCGTTGTTGCGTCGTCGCCGCGCCTGCGCATTCTCACCGCGAGCTATCGCCATACCGTGAAAGGCATCGAACGCGGTGCGTGGGTGGTCGATGTGCAGGTGGAAGCTGACGCGCCGCTCGACGCCGTCGAAGCGGTGTTGCGAGGCGTGCGTCATCGCAGCACTGAACCGGCGGATCCCGAACAGGTCAGTCACGACACGCTCGCGTCGCTGCTCACCCATTCCGCCGTCGCGCCGGCCGCCTGAGCCCGCGCGCGGACATACACATGGAGTCGCGCGACGACCTGTCGCAGTTTCGCACCTATCTGCGCCAGCACAATCTGCCGGTCACGCCGCAGCGCCTGGCGATTGCCGGCGTCGTCTTCGCGTCCGACCGACACCTTTCCGTCGAAGAAGTGGCGCACGATGTGTCGGCGCAGGGTGAAAACGCCGGCACCGCCACCATCTATCGCACCCTCGACCTGCTGGTGAAGAGCGGGCTGGTCGTCGAACGTGACTTTGGCGAAGGCTTCCGGCGTTTCGAACCGGCGCGCGGCATCCCGCATCACGAGCATTTGTTGTGCACCGTGTGCGGGCGTGTGGACGAATTCCGCGATGAGCGCCTGGAGCGCATGACGACCATTATCGCCGAGTCGCACGGCTACAGCCGCCAGCGCCACCGACTCGTCATTTATGGTGTCTGCGCCGACTGCCAGCGCAGTGGCGGGCCGGGTCGGTAGTTCACACTCCCACAGACTCGACTTCCTCACTGACCTGCTGTCGCCGCAGCAACTGCCAGTAACGACCACGATTCGAGACCAGCGCATCGTGCGTCCCTTGCGCAACGATGCGGCCTTCATCCAACACCACAATCCACGTTGCATCACGCACCGTGCTCGCGCGATGCGTCGAGATCAGCGCTGTGCGGCCATGCAGCTCCTGCCGCAGCCCGTGCAGAATCGCCGCTTCGGTGCGCGTGTCGACGGCGCTCAGTGCATCATCCAGCAGCACGATCTGTGGATCACGCGCGAGCGCACGTGCAATCGCTGCGCGCTGCTTCTGACCGCCACTGAGATTGATCCCACGCTCACCCAGCAGCGTGTCGTAGCCGTCAGGAAGATCGACGATCGCCGCGTCCAGTTGCGCCACCGCCGCCGCCTCGCGCGCCGCCGCCTCGTCGTTGCCACCGTACGTCAGGTTGGCCATGATCGTATCGCTGAAGAGCAGCGTCTCCTGCGGCACGTAACCAATCGTCGAGCGCAGCGCGTCGAGCGTCAACGTGTCGATCGGCACGCCATCGATCAGGATCTGTCCTTCCTGGGCGTTCCAGAACCGCGGCACGAGATCCATCAGCGCGCTCTTGCCACTGCCCGTCGCGCCGACGATTCCCACCGTCGCACCTTCCGGCACGGTGAACGAGATGTGGCGCAGCACCCAGCGCGGTGTGTCGCCGTCCGCGGTGGGAAAGTGATAGCCTACGTCGCGGAATTCCAGCGAACGCCCGCGGCCAGTGTGCGCCGGCAGCGACGCTGGCACGGCCGGCGATCGCACCGACGCCTCGGCCTGCAGCACTTCGTTGATGCGACCCATGCTCGCCGCACCGCGCTGAAAGAGGTTGATCACCCAGCCCAGCGCGATCAGCGGCCAGGTGAGCATCGCCAGATAAAGGCCAAACGCCACGAAATCACCGACGGTGATCTCGCCTCGCAGCGTGGCGCCGCCGCCGATGCCCAGCACCGCCAGCGCACCAATGCCTGCCAGAAACTGCAAGCCCGGCTGCATCAGCCCATACAGCCTGGCCAACCCCATGTTGCGACGCAGATACTCGTCGTTCAGCGCCGCAAAATGCGCCTCCTCGGCACGCTCCTGCCGAAACGCGCGCACGATCCGCGCACCACTGATGTTCTCCTGCGCGTGCGTCGTCATCACGCCGAAGTGTTCCTGCACCGCCTCGAATCGCTTGTGGATCAGCGAGCCCAGAACCGCCATCACGATCGGCAGCAGCACCATCGGCAGCACGGCGACGAGCGTCAGCCGCGGACTGATTCGCAGCATGAAAATCAGCGCGAAGATGCCGCCAGCGATCGTATTGACCAGATACATGATGGCCGGCCCCGCGACCATCCGAACGGCCGACAGATCATTTGTCAGGCGTGCCATCAGGTCGCCAGTTCGGTTGCGACCGAAAAATCCGGCGTCCAATGTGACCAGGTGCCGGAACATTGCGTTCCGCAGGTCGTATTCCACGTAGCGACTGATCGCGTTCAGAATGTTCCGCATCTGGAAGCGGAGCACGCCCGTGACAAGCGCGATGGCGATCATGATGCCCGCGAGTTCCCACAGTTCGCGCGGCGGTGCGCCGGCTTTCAGATCATCTACTGCGCGACGCAGCAGCCAGGGAATGGCGCTGGCTATGGCACTGGAGCCTATCACGCACGTCAGGCCCAAAGCCATGCGGCTGCTGTACTTACGCACGAACGGGACGAGCGCGCGCAATGCGCGGACACTGCTGGTACGGGGCTTGCTCATCTCAGGGGTAAGCGCTGTAACGACGATGGCACAGACGTCGTAGCGCGACCATCTGCCCACGGAGAACACATGCGAAACTCTGAACTTATGACCCGCCGCTTCACCCCGCTCACCGCCATGGCGCTGCTGCTGTTGAGCGCGTGCGGCGGCGACAAGACGAAGACCACAGATACACCACCTGCCGCCGCGGTCGCGACCGATTCGGCCATGCGTCCGGCGATGCGTGACTCCGTCGCCAGCGTGGAAGTCGTGCCGCCGGCACCAAGCACGGCTGAGGCGCCGCTGGTTGCCGGCCGCGCGCCAGCACCACATTCGCCTGCCGCCAAGCCGGCTCCGGCGTCGCGCCCGGCTGTATCAGCCGCCAAGCCAAAGCCGAAGCCCGAAGGCAGCACGGCTTCGAATGCCCCGGCGACGCATGCACACGAGCCTGCCGCCTCGGCGCGGATGAGCGGAACGGTCGCCTCGGGAACGAGCATTCGCCTGACCAGCGGTGAGAAGGTCTGCTCGAACACGCTCGCCGTGGGTGACAAGATCAGCACCACCACCAACGCGGTTGTCAGCGCGACTAATGGAGTGTCGATCCCGTCCGGTTCACGTGTGTCGCTCGTCGTCACGAAGTCGAAGACGTCGGCGCATACGGGCGATGAAGCTGAACTCGCATTCGATGTGCGCAGCGTCACCTTTGGTGGCGATACGTACACCATGAGTGGCGATGTCGCGACCGAGGCCGTCGTGACTGAGCGCAAAGGCGGCGATGCCAAGAAGGTCGCGATCGGCGCTGCGGCTGGCGCCGTGATCGGCAACATCATCGGCGGTGGCAGCCGGGTGCAGCGTACCGTGGTTGGTGCAGCAGCCGGTGGTGCCGCAGGCGCCGTCGCGGCGGCCGTCACCGGTGACCGCTTTGCCTGTCTCCCCGAAGGCTCAGCCCTGACGGTGCACCTTGGCAATGCGCTGACGGTTCACAAATGATAGCCGCGCTTCCGTCGTTCCGATAAGATTGAGGGCGGCGCACAGGATCCGGTTGGTTGATCCAACCGGCGATGGACAGATTATCCGCACGCCCGTGTCTGCCTTGGCAGATGCGGGCGTGTTTGCGTCACGTGACGACGGAATGAAGAAGCGGAGCTTCGCTGGCGCGACGCGGCACAAGCGGCAGCGCGTCGCATGCTTCCCGTCGCGCCTGGTAAACCGTTCGTGGCGTACCAGCGTCTGAACTCTGGTTTCGGGCCGCCGCGGCGGCCCGAATGAAATGTTCATCCCGACTGTCCGAAAAACGTGCGCCTTCAATGTCTCTTCCCGCTCCGAATCGCCGCATTCTGTTGCACGGCCCTCGCGCTGCTCGGCGGAGCGCCGCTGCGCGCGCAACAGCTCGATGTCATCCGGGGTCAGATCACCGGCAGCGACTCGATCCCCGTTGCCGGCGCGCGCGTCACTGCCACATCGCTTTCCGGCAACGTCAATCGCAACGCCCGCACCGACAATCAGGGGCGCTTCACCATCACCTTCCCCGGTGGTGACGGCGACTACTTCATCACGGTCGCCGCGATCGGTTTTGCGCCCCGCCGATTCGAGGTCAAGCGCACCGCAGATCAGGAAGTGCTGCTTGCCGACGCGCGCCTGTCACGGGCGGTGCAGCAACTCGACGAAGTGCGTGTCGTCGGCGATCGCCCGCGATCCACACGTGACGATCGCACGCCTGACATCAGCGGCAGCGAGCGCGCCATCAACAGCGGCAATGTGGCGGCCGGTCAGGCAGGCGATCTCGCCGCCCTGGCAGCATCGCTGCCAGGCGTGACGCTGGTGCCCGGTGCCAACGGCGATCCGTCGGGCTTCTCGGTGCTCGGCCTCACTCCTGATCAGAACAACAGCACGCTGAACGGGCAGAATTTCAGTGGCTCCAACCTGCCGCGCGATGCGGGTGTGCAGAGTTCTCTCGTGACGACACCGTATGACGTCTCGCGTGGTGGCTTCAGCGGAGGCCAGTTCTCGCTGCGCACCGTGGGCGGCTCCAACTTTTCGTCGCGGACACTGAGTCTCAACCTCGACGCGCCGCAACTGCAATTCACCGACGCCGCCGCCCGTGCACTGGGGCAGGAATTCAACAACACTTCGCTCGGCGGATTGCTGGCCGGCCCGATCGTGATGGACAAAGCGTTCTACAATTTTTCGTATCAGCTGGGACGTCGCAGCAATGACCTGCGCACCTTGCTCAACACCGACAATGCCGGGTTGCTCACGAGCGGCGTGTCGCCCGATTCCGCTGCCCGCCTGCTCGGCATTCTTCGCACCCTCGGTGTGCCGGTGAGCCCTGTCGCGAATCCGCACAGCCGACTCAGCGATCAGGGCGTCGTTTTCACATCGATCAATCTCGCACCGCCTGGATCGCGCACCGGTCAGGCGTTCAACTTCACCGGCAACGGCTCGTGGAATCGTACGTCTCCGGCCAGCGGGTCGGTCACCGAACTGCCCGCGCACAGTGGCGAGCGCACGAACTGGAATCTCGGTCTTGGCGGCCGGCATTCCGCATACTTCAACAGCGGCATTCTCACCGAGACAAATCTCAACCTGAATGCGTCGCGGAACTTCGGTGAATCGTACGTCGATCTGCCGAGCGGCACGGTGCGGGTGAACTCGCCACTTGCCGATGGCACGAACGGCTTGCGGGTGCTCTCCTTCGGCGGCAATCCGTTTCTGGGAACGTCGTCGCAGAACATCAGCGCTGGGCTGCTCAACACGCTGTCATGGTTCACGCGTGACAGCAAACACCGCCTCAAGTTCACCAGCGAATTTCGTCGCGACATCTTCCGCATCGACCAGACGGCAAACCGTTTCGGTTCTTTCTCATTCAATTCGCTGGCCGATCTGGAAGCTGGCCGTGCGGTGTCGTTCACGCGCCAGCTCTCGGCACGTGAACGCAGCGGCGGCATGGTGACAGGCGCATTCTCGCTTGGCGACGCGTGGCGCAAGAGCAACGACCTGCAAATTCAGTATGGTTTTCGCGTCGATGGCAATCGCTATGATCGCGGCCCGGCGGAGAATCCGGAAATCGAGCGGCTGTTCGGCACTCGTAATACAGCGGTTCCGAATCGCGTGTACTTCAGTCCACGTGTCGGGTTCTCGTGGACCGTCGGTACTGCCCCGCAGATCGGCGCGTTTGATGGAGCGGT
Organism: Gemmatimonadaceae bacterium; assembly: GCA_031380785.1. Taxonomy (GTDB): domain Bacteria; phylum Gemmatimonadota; class Gemmatimonadetes; order Gemmatimonadales; family Gemmatimonadaceae; genus JACMLX01. Next base: position 1,246 of record JANMWU010000063.1, on the reverse strand, counting down.
ACGCGGCCCACGCGCCGTAGTGCGCGGTGGCATCGGCATCTTTCAGAATGTGCCGCAGGCCACGCTGCCCGGAAATGCACTCGACAACACCGGGCTTCCCGGCGCCGTGCAGCAGCTTGGATGTTTCGGTGCAGCGGCGCCGGTTCCGCAATGGAACAGTTGGCTCGCGAACCCGTCGCAGATTCCGCAGCAGTGCGCCGATGGCACCGTGACTTCGCCGTTCGCGAACGGTGCGCCGAACGTGACGCTGTTCGCGAACAACTACGTCGCCACTCGCAGTCTGCGCTCCAATCTGCAGTGGAACGGCCCGATCCTGCACAACCGCTTTTCGGCCAGCATCGATGTTACGTATTCCAGGAACATGAATCAACCTGGCGCATTCGACCTCAACTTCGCTGGCACGCCGCGCTTCGCGCTCGCGAGTGAGGGAAACCGCCCCGTCTTCGTTCCGGATGGCAGCATCGATACACTCACCGGTGCGGCGGCCCCGCGTGATTCGCGGCTGTCACCACTCTACAATGTGGTGAATGCAAATCGCTCTGACCTGCTCAGCGAATCACGGCAGGTGAGTCTGCGGATTGCCCCGGCGACGTTCAGCACCGGGGTCTCGTGGAATCTGTCGTACGTGTACGGCAACGCCCGCGAGCAGTATCGCGGATTCCAGAGCACGGTCGGCGATCCACGCGATGTGGAATGGTCACGGTCCTCGTTCGACTCGCGCCATCAGTTCCAGTACACGCTCGGCTACAATTTTTTCGATGCGGTACGCGTGAGCTGGTTCGGCAACATCCGCTCGGGCAGTCCGTACACGCCGGTGGTCGGCGGCGATGTAAATGGCGATGGGCTGAACAATGATCGCGCCTTCATTGCCGATCCCGCGAAATCGGTGGATGCGGCGACCGCAGACGGGATCCGCACCCTGCTTGCGAATGCCAGCGGTGACGCGCGCGAGTGTCTGCTACGGCAGCTTGGCTTGCTGGCTCAGCGTAACAGCTGCCAGGGTGCGTGGATGCAGCAGGCGTTTCTGAGCGTCTCATTCAACCCGCTCAAACTGCGCCTGCCGCAGCGTGCGACGCTGTCGTTCCAGGTGAACAATCCGCTTGGTGCCGCCGATCTGCTGCTGCACGGTTCGAACGATCTGCGCGGATGGGGGCAGCAGGCGCAGCCCGACGCCACACTGCTGTACGTGCGCGGCTTCGACGCGGCGATGCAACGCTTCCGGTATGAAGTGAACCAGCGATTCGGC
>JANMWU010000053.1:0-6441 GCA_031380785.1 Gemmatimonadaceae bacterium | reverse complement strand
GCCGCTGCATTGCGCGCGTCGACCTTCTCTGTACGCCGCACCACCGCCAGCACCACCACCCACGTCGGATAGGTGTAAAACAGAAACGCCACACTCGGCGCCGATATGAATTTCAGCGCCGACACCGACAGTGCGGCGATTGCGGCCTGCGCTGCGCCGCCGACGATCAGCAGCCGCCAGCGACGTTCTTTGATCGCCAGCACCGGTCCGATTCCGCCGGCCACGCCGAGCAGCAGAATCGTGCCCAGCACATAGCGATACGCCAGAATTGCCGGCAATGTCGCGCCGGCGTTCAGCGCCCGTTGCGTGAAGATCAGCGTCGTGCCGAAGCACGCCGCGCTGATCAGAATCAGGATCGTGCCGCGCCATGGATGTGCCGGCGCTGTTGCGGGTGCCGTCACAGATACGTGCCGCGCAGCATCAGCAGCGCCACCGTGAAGTAGATCACCAGTCCAGTCACATCCACCAGCGTTGCCACCAGCGGGGCCGATGCGCTCGCCGGATCGAGTCCCACGCGCTTCAGCATGAACGGCAGCATCGCACCCACCAGTGTACCGAACGTCACCACACCGATCAGCGAAATCGCCACCGTGAGCGCCAGCAGCATGTGGCCGGCGCCGTAGTTCGTCAGTCCGATTGCCTGCCACAGTTCGATGCGTGCGAATCCGATCGCACCGAGGAGAGCGCCGAGCAGCAGGCCGCTCGGCAGCTCGCGCGCGACCACCTTCATCCAGTCGCGAAGACGAACTTCGCGCAGCGCCAGTGCACGTATCAGCAGCGATGTCGCCTGCGATCCTGAATTGCCGCCGGAGCTGATGATCAGCGGTACGAACAGCGCCAGCACCGCCGCGCGCTGAATCTCGCCTTCGAAGCGCCCCATCGCGACCGCCGTGAACATCTCCCCGATGAACAGGATCGTCAGCCAGCTCGCGCGTTTCCGCAGCAGCGTGAAAAACCCGGTGTCGATGTACGGATCGTCGAGTGCTTCCATACCACCGAGTTTCTGCACGTCTTCGGTGGCGTCTTCCTGCACGATGTCGATAACGTCGTCCACCGTCACCACGCCAACCAGCCGCATGTTCTCGTCCACCACCGGCACCGCCACCAGATCGTACTTCGATGTGCGCTCGACGATCTCCTCGCGGCCCGCGTGCACCGTCACCGTCACGACTTCTGACCATGCGACATCCGATACCAGCGTGCCGTCTGGCGCCGCCAGCAGTTCGCGCAGGGACATCACGCCGTTCACGCGGCCCGCGTCATCAGTGCTGTAAATCGTGTACATCGCTTCCTTGCGACCGATGCGCGCGATCGAACGGACGTTCGCCAGCGCATCCTCCACCTTCTGCGAACTCGGCACCGACACGAATTCCGTCGTCATCAGACGACCGGCCGTGTCCTCCTCGTACGCCAGCAGCCGCTCCGTCTCGGCCTGCTGTTCGGGCGGCAGCGCCGAGAGAATCTCGTCGGCGACGTCTTCTTCCAGTTCGTCCAGCACGCCGGCGCGATCGTCCGGCGTCATCTCGGTGACGAGCTGCGCGGCCTGCCGCGTCGTCATCGTCTCCAGCACGTCGCTGCGGAGATCCTCGTCGAGATACTCCAGCACATCGGCCGCGCGTTCGGCACCAAGTGCGTTCAGCAGCGCCACGACTTTGTCGCGCGGGATGGCCTCGGCCACATCCGCCAGGTCGGCCGGATGCATCTCTTCCGTCTCCGCCGCCACCTCATCCGGCGCCTCATCCAGAAGCGCGAGAATCTCCGGTGCCAGCAGAGCGGCGATCGGCAGATCGTCGTCGCGTTGCTTTTTGGCCATCATGTGCCGGTCATTCGGGCGGCTGCCTGGCCAGATCGAACAGGCGAGCCGACGTCACGGAGGGAGAGACGACCGTCCGGTCGTCGTGAACCGGCCACCGGGGGAGCGGCGGCGTTGCGCCAAGTTAGACCGCGCCGGCATCCGGGGTAACCCCGTATGCCGGCCGTTTCGTCACGACTCGCCGACGATCGGCAACCGGCGTTCGCCGCGCACCTCGGACACCGTGAAGCCGGCCACGCCGATCGCCTCGCGCACCAGCACTTCGGTGGCAGTGCCGTCGTGTTCCAGTTCCACACGGCCAACGCTCACGTCGCACCACTGAATTCCCGGCACCATCGTGAGCGCCGTTTGCACTCCCCGCACGCAGTGCACCGCCTGCATGCCATCCACTGCAACGATCATTCGCATGCGTCAATATCGCCGTCTCAGGACGTGGGCGACATTCGCGATAGCTTTGGCCATGCCTCTTTCCGTCGCTTTTCTCGGACTCGGTGCCATCGGCGCACCAATGTCGGCCCACATCGCACGCAGCGGGCACTCACTGACCGTCTGGAACCGGACCGCACGTCGTGCCGTGGACGGCGCCGCGGCTGCCGCTGGCGCGAGCGTCGCGACGTCGGCTGCGGATGCAGTGCGCACCGCCGACATCGTCATCACCTGCCTGCCAGAATCCAGTGACGTTGCGGAGCTGTTGTCTGCCAACGACGACGAGCTGATGAACGCGCTCCGATCGGGGGCGCTCTTCGTCGATTGCACATCGGGTGATCCCGAGACCAGCCGTCGCATTGCCACCGATCTCGCGGCGCGCGGCGTCGAGTTTATCGATGCCCCGGTGAGCGGCGGCGTGGTTGGGGCCGAGGCGGGAAAACTGACGGTGATGGTCGGCGGGTCGGCTGCAGCACTCGAGCGCGCGCGACCCGTGCTCGATTCGTTCGCTGGCAAGATTGTGCACTGCGGAGATGTCGGCGCCGGTCACGCGTTGAAAGCCGTCAACAACGCGCTGCTCGCGTTGCACATCTGGTCCACCGCCGAAGGACTGGCTGCCGCACTCAAGGCAGGCGTGAAGCCGGATGTCGCGCTGGATGTGATCAATGCGTCGTCCGGTCGCTCGAATGCATCCATGAATCTCTTCCCCGAGCGTGTGCTCACCGGCGCCTTTCCGCGCACCTTTCGTCTGGCCCTGCTGGACAAGGATGCCAGCATCGCGGCTGATATGGCGCGCAGTCAGAAGACACCGGCGCCGATGCTGCAGCTCGCCGCAGATCTGATGCGCATCGCACATCTCGAACTCGGCGATGAAGCCGATCACGTTGAAGCCGTCAGACTGGTCGAGCGCTGGGCCGGGGTCGAGCTGCGCTCGTGAAGTGGGTGGTGGTCGCAACGATTTTGGGCCTCGGCGTGCTGGTTGCGTCGTGCGCGCCGCGCGCTCGCGAAGGCGCGCGGCCCGAGGCGGAGTTCCTGCTTGTCTCCGACGATTCAACGGCGTGGGTGCATAGCTCTGCCGACACCGTCATTGTGCAGCGTGCACCGATGCTGCTTGCGACGCTCGCCGGACGGCTGATCGAGATCTACGTCGCTGAAGATCCGATCAACTTCGACGACGCGACGTTTCTCATCAGCCGCGTCTTTCGTCGCGACCTGGTGTCCGGTGACAGCACCTTGGTATTCGCTGATTCCACCGTGTTGCGCGAAGCGATGGCATATGTGCGGGCGCATCCCACCGCCGAGCGCCTCGACGACGACGATCCGGTGCCCGATGGCGCGCGCTCATTCGAGTCGAGCATCACGCCGCTCGATGTCATCGGTGGCACGATCGGCGTCGAAGTGCATCTCGATCGCACCGTCGGTGAACTCGGCACACACGACAGCTATCGCGCGACGGTGGATCTGCCCACAGGGCGGCGATTGTCGCTGGCCGAGCTGATCACGGCATCGGCGGCGGCCAGAGTGATCGATGACGCGCACCGCAACATCACCGCGGCTATTGCGACGGCGCGGCTGCGCGAAGGCTCCATCGGCAAGGCCGCCGGCCGCGCCCTCGCATCGCTGGGTTTCGACCCGCTGAGTTTCACGCTCGCGCGCAACGGTGATTCGCTCACGGCAAAGTTTTTGGCGCACGACGAGCAGGTGATCGACGAAGGGCACGACACGCATCGCTTTGCGCTCGAGCCGATCGCGCTGCCCGCGCCATCCTGGTGGTTGTCGGCGCGGCGCACGCTGCCGCACGAGCTCCCCGATTCCGCATCGCGTTTCGACGTCGGACCGGTGGCGCTGGATGTACGCTACGACAGCCAGGATGTGGCGCAGGTGGTGACACGCACTTCCGCCGGCACGCGTGCGGTCACGCGCATGCGCGGTCCTGTGCGCCGGGCGATAGCGGTCGGGGATTCGCTGATCGCACCCAGGGGCAAATGGCGCCAGGCGCTCGAACGCGCATTCTCGGAGTCCGGCTATTATTCCGATCAGGTTCGCGCGGCGTCGCTTCGCGGCCGCGCACGGCCAACGGCTTCCAGGCAGGCGGCACTATGACGATCGGCGGAGATTCCGGCTCGGGCGCGCGACCGCTCCCCGTGGCTATCGGCCCCCGTCCTGGCACGCCACCGATGACGATGGAGCTTGCGACGTCGATGCTGCCGCTCGTCACTCGCATCGTGGCCGACCTTCGCGTGTCGTGGGAGGCCTGGCGATCGGCTGTCACGCGGTATGACTCAGTGCTGGCCGAATTCGACGCTGACATGGACTCGCAGCTGGCCCGCGCGACGCAGCGTGATGTGAAGGCGCGTGCCGCGGATGTCGATGCGCTTCGTTCTGAACTGATGCCACTTGGTGCCACCTGCCGCTCGCCGCGGGCCGGACGTGTGGAGTGGCTGGCGTATGTGGATGGCATACCGGCACGCCTGCTGTGGCACCCCGGAGAAGCGAGCGTGACCCGTTGGGAGGGGCGCGACTCGGGCGTGATTCTCGACGTCGAGGAGTCGGACGAGGACGACCCGTCGCGGTCCTGAGAGCAGCCGGAGCGGTTCAGCTGTCGGTTGACGTGAGTTCGGCTTCGAACGGAATCTCGATTTCCAGGCCATCCCGGGCCGCGATTGTTGCCGGGAACACTGTCTGGGCTTGCGTGACCAACTCACCCGGATCGCGCGAATAGCGCGCCGAGAAGTGTGTGAGGATCAGGCGCCGCACCTGGGCGTCGTGCGCAACGGTGGCCGCTTCGCGTGCGGTGCTGTGCCCGGTTTCGACGGCGCGTTCGGCTTCCTCGTCGCCGAAGGTCGCTTCATGCACCAAAATGTCGGCGTGGGCTGCCATGGCCCGCATCGCGTCGCTGGGGCGGGTGTCGCCGCTGATGACCACGCGACGCCCCAGCCGCGGCTGTCCGACGAGAGAGGCCGCGTCAATCAGCCGTCCATCCGACAGCGTCACGCTCTCGCCGCGATGCAGTTTGCCCCACAGCGGCCCTTCAGGAATTCCAATCCCGCGCGCCAATTCGGGATTGAATCGTCCTAATCTGATTTTCTCGATGAGTGCGTAGCCAAGTGCCGGCGTGCCGTGATGATCGGCATCGATTGCATGGATCGCGTAGTCCTTTCGATCGAGTACAGACGTGCCATCCAGCTCGGCAATTTCTACCGGGAATGTGAGGCGCTCGCCCCCAAACGCGATGCACGCCCGCAACGCCTTGAGTGCTCCGGGCGGACCGTATAGTCGCAGCAGCTCGGTGCGGCCCTGCAGTGCCATTGTACGGGTGAGGCCAATCAGTCCAAGCAGATGATCGGTGTGGAAGTGCGTAAAGAAAATCTCGGCCGTTGTGAAGCCGACCCCGTAGCGCATCATCTGCCGCTGGGTGCCTTCGCCGCAGTCGAACAGCAGTGTTTCACCCTCGCGCGCGAGGGCCAGTGAGCTCACGTTGCGCTCTACCGTGGGACGGGCGGCCGAGGTGCCCAGAAAGCGGAGCGAGAGCGACATGGGCCGAATATAGTGTGCCTTGCTGCCGGGCTCTGCCGCAATAAGCTAGCCCTGACGAGCCCGGTTTCTGTTCGTTCGGTCAGCGAGCGGCAGAGACTCGTGTGAGCGGGCTCGGCCAGCGGCCCGTAACGTGCATAGCATGCTCTACGTAAGACACTGCACAGCTGTCGGGGTCGGCGGCTGGCAGGAAGCACTCAGGGTGCCTGGAGACGGTGTAACAGCCATCGTCACCAGAGCTCGAGGGCGGTTTTCGGATGTGCACGGATTGGCTGCGCCCCGACAGGAAGCGGAGGGGGTTGGCCACGCTGCATGCACGTCGGACTCTGACCGGGCTCCCTGGTGGAACCTTTCACGGGGCAGGAGGACGCTGCATGGCAGAGACGATGGACCGCGGCTCGTCGCCTATGGGCGACGAAAAGCCGCGAAAGAGCACGCGTGGGTTCGCCAGCATGGACCCCAATCGGCAGAAGGAGATCGCCTCAAAGGGCGGTCGTGCCGCGCACGCCAAGGGCACCGCGCACGAATGGTCCCGCGACGAAGCACGGAATGCCGGGAAGAAAGGTGGCGAGATCGTCAGTCGCGATCGCGCTCACATGGCCTCGATCGGCCGGGAAGGTGGCGGTGCACGCAGCCGCAACCGTCGTGGTGGTACCGACGAGACGCGC
>JANMWU010000035.1:0-1711 GCA_031380785.1 Gemmatimonadaceae bacterium | reverse complement strand
CGCGGCGTCGAATAGGTTTCATTTATATACAATGCGGCGTGTAGCGCGTCGCGTCAAACGGCGGCTGGCTGAATGGCTGAATCGCCGAGTCATGCCCTCGACCGTCCTCAGCGCGGCAGGCCGCGGCCAAACCCCTCCGACGACTGACCGCACTGCGCAGCTCTTGCCTGGTGGCGCCATTCGGGATAGTTTCAAGCGTCAAATGACGCAGGGGCAAATGTGACAGCGCTCGATACGGTCGAGTTCCTCGGTGGAAGCAACGTCTTCGGCAGGGCAGTCTCGTCAGACCTTGAGCTCGCGAACGAGGTGGCGCGCGGTTTTCCATCCGGTGCGCTCGACGTGGTCCTCCGTACTCTGCAGTCCGATGCGATCTCGCAGGCCTCCATCTATGCGGTCATCGGCAGTGCGCGGACGCTGCAGCGAAAGCGGCAGCGTCGCACCCGCCTGACGCGTGACGAATCGGACCGCCTGGCCCGACTGGCGCGTCTGGCGGTGCGAGCGGGTGAGGCACTGGGATCGTCGGAAAAGGGACAGCGCTGGCTCGGCAAGCCGAATCGCGCGCTCGATGGGATGCGCCCACTTGATCTCCTGGCGAGTGACACCGGGTCGGTGCTGGTGGAGGACGTGCTCGCGCGCATCGAACACGGCGTCTTCGCCTGACACGCGCGTGGCGCCTTTGCCGCGCCGCGCTCACAGCGCTCGATTGCGAGGGCGCGCGTCGTTCGGGCGGGCGCTGGAACTCACGCGGCGTACCGGTCGTCTACTGCTCCTCGACTCTCGCGCTCGCAGCACTCGAATACCTCGTGCACGTCGACCCGGATGACGCACCCGCTGATCTGCTGGCGCTCGAGCTGGTAATTCCCGGGAATGCCGCGGTCGCCACGCAGTCGCTCGACACGCTGCCCGCCACGTGGAGGGACGTCAGCGTGTCCGCCGCGTGTCACGCGATTGGTGATGCGTGGGTCGCGCGCGGCAAGTCGATCGGGCTGTTCGTTCCGTCGGTGATCATACCCGTCGAGCTCAACCTGCTGCTGAATCCAGCGCACGACGCGATGGCAAACGTCCGCGTCGTCAGTACAGCTCCATTTGCATTCGACCCACGGCTGCTCTACCGGGCGTAAACCTCGTTGGGGACTCTGGATCAAGGGGTCAGAGCTCTTGATCCGATCAAGAGCTCTGACCCCTTGATCCGTCCGCTTGATCCGACGCTCACCAGCTGCGTGGTGTAACGCGACTCATAGAACAACAGTCAGTCTCGGAGTCGAAACTAAAATCCAGCGCGAGGCAGCCGACACTCTCCACGATGACGCGATCGTCATTCTCCCGCCCGATCCGGCAGACACCGCCAACGCCCATGCGCACGGCACTGCGGATGCTCGTATGCGCCGGTGTCTGCGCCGCCAGCAGCCTGCTCGTGACGACGACGTCGAGTGCGCAGCGCATGCAATTCCGCCATCTGAGCATCGATGACGGACTCCCCAGTTCCCTCGTCAGCGACATTCTGCAGGACCGGCATGGATTCATGTGGGTGGCCACGGCGCGCGGTGTGAGCCGGTACGATGGCCACCACTTCCGCAACTACGCTCCCGGTCACACCACGAATGCACTGCCGATTGGCATGGTGGACCGATTGTACGAGGATCGAAGCGGCACGCTGTGGGTCGTGACTGCGGCCGGCCTGAGTCGCTACGATCCGCGCATCGACGGCTTC
>JANMWU010000003.1:0-3734 GCA_031380785.1 Gemmatimonadaceae bacterium | reverse complement strand
TGCGCGCGAACTCGGTGTCGCTGCTCGCCGACGCGGGACACAATCTCAGCGACGTCGCCGGGTTGCTGATCGCATGGGGCGCCAGCGTACTCACCATGCGCGGACCCACCGCACGACGCACCTACGGTCTGCGCAGCTCGTCGATCCTCGCCGCCGTGGTCAACGCCATCTTCCTCCTGCTCGCACTCGGCGCCATCGCGTGGGAAGCATTGACACGGTTTCAGGCGCCGGAGGCGGTCGCGGCCGGCACGATTGCGTGGGTCGCCGGCGCCGGAATTCTGATCAATGGTGCCACCGCGCTGCTGTTTATGTCAGGTCGCAAGAGTGACCTGAATATCCGCGGCGCGTACACTCATATGGCGGCCGACGCGGGCGTGTCGGCGGGGGTGCTGATCGGCGGCATCGTGATCGCGTTCACGGGCTGGCTCTGGCTCGATCCGATCATCAGCATCGCGATCGCACTCATCATCGCCTTCAGCACCTGGGGCCTGCTGCGCGAGTCAGTGAATCTGGCCCTCAACGCCGTGCCTGCACATCTCGATCCGGCCGCCGTCGAGTCGTACCTGCGCGCTCTGCCTGGCGTTACCGATGTGCACGATCTGCACATCTGGGGCATGAGCACCACCGACGTCGCGCTCACGGCACACATCATCCGCCCCGAAGTCTCAGACGACGATGCACTGCTGCGCGACGCCGCATCCACCTTGCACTCGCGCTTCGGCATCTCGCATCCAACGCTGCAGATCGAGCGCGGACACGGCCCCGATGACTGCCATCTCGCACCCGCCAACGTCATCTGAGCCTCTGCTCAGCGCGACTGTTCATGGGTTGAAACTGCTTTGACGCAAAGACGCAAAGACGCAAAGCTGTCGGCCTAAGGCTGCCCGTTTCGTTCTGAACGTTCCAATGGTCTTTTTGCAACCGCAACCGCTATTGCCGTTCCAAGAAAATCGATCGTGCGTCTCGCGCGAATTGCCGCGTCGCGCCTGAAAGCTTTGCGGCTTTGCGTCAAAGCAGTTAGGTGCTTGCCTCAGAGAGCGATCGACCGCAGCTAGACATTGCAAAGCGCGTACGCCTCACGCAGCGACACCATCGGCTCGCGCACCGGGATGAATTCCTGCGCGACGTAACCAGTGAAGCCCAGCTCCGCGATCGCTTTCATGATCGTCGGATAGTGCAGTTCCTGCGCGTCGTCGATCTCATGCCGGCCCGGTACACCACCGGTATGATAGTGGTTGATGTACGCGTAGTTGTCGCGGATGGTGCGGATCACGTCCCCTTCCATGATCTGCATGTGGTACACGTCGTACAGCAGCTTGAATCGCGGTGAACCCACGCGCTTCACCAGCTCTGCACCCCACACCGTGTGATCACACATGTAATCCTTGTGATCGACCTTGGAATTCAGCAGCTCCATGATCACCGTCACACCGAGCTTCTCAGCCAGCGGCGTGATGCGCTTGAGGCCCGTCACGCAATTCGCGAGTCCCTCGGCATCTGACATCCCGCCGCGATTGCCGCTGAACACGATCATCTGCGGAATCCCTGCCGCCGCGATCAATGGCAGCAATCGCTCCGACTCGGCCACCAGCCGGTCGTGCTGATCCGGGCGATTGAATCCGACCGGAATCGTAGACGGACCATTCGACACAGCGCAGGTGAGTCCGTACGGCTTGAGTGTGGCCCACTCTGCTTCACCGAGCAGGTCGATCGCCTTGAATCCCATCGCCGAGACGTCGCGGCAGAGTGTGTCGAGCGGAATCGACTGATAGCACCAGCGACAGACGCTCTGCCTGATGCGCGCCACGCCCGCCGTCGGCGTCTGCGATTCGGCCATCAGTGGTGTCACTCCCCCCAGAACCTGCGCCGCCGACGCCGCACCCAGGACTGCCAGCATTTCCCGTCGCTCCATACCGCCTCCGCGAAGAAACTCCGGCACAATACGGTGCCCGACCAATACGCTACGCACCTGCACGCCGCAGAGCCAGCGCCGCTCTCGACGACCTCATCACGCCAGCCACGGTCCGTCGAGCGCGATTTCCAGCAGCTCGGACGGCTTCGCGTAGTCGTCCACGTCGATGACAATCAGCGCGCGCGACGCATCGCCGGGATACAGCACCAGCCCTTCGGCTTTCCCGACGAACGGTTTGCTCTTTTCATCGCGTATCATCGCCCAGCGTGCCGGCTGACGACGATCGTTCAGGATTACTCCAAGCGCCGACCCAACCACCACACCGTCATCAACCGCATTCTTCGACGCTTCAGCCGCGGCCGAATACAGCACATGCGTTCGCGTCGCCGGAATGGCGTCCGTGAACCCAAGTCGCACACTGTCAATCGCTCCCAGATCGTACTGCGTCACACGCATGAACGGCGGAAGCGGCGCCGTCTCCGGTGCTGCGATGTGCGCCTGCAGCGCGCTCCAGTCGAGATCACAGGTCGCGTCCACCGGGTGCAATGCGTCCTTCGCCTCGCCATTGCTGCGATTGAAGAGACGGATCGTACCATCGAGGTAGAGCGCACCTTCGATGTTCATCTCGGACCCGGAGAACGCGGTCTCCTCATGCAACGCAGCATACAGATGCGGCAACCCTGTGACGGCTGGCTCCTGCGGCGCAGGTCGTGCACCGCGTCCGTCAAAACGCAGCGTCATGACGTTTTCACGACGCGCTTTCGATCCTGAACCGAATGCCAGCAAAAGCACGCCATCACTGAGCGGCACGCGCGCCATCGCTTCCAGATCGAGTTTGTACTTCTTCGTCCCGCGACCATCGTCGAACTGCCGCTTTCCATCCTTCCCCGCCGGCAGTGTGATTGCCTCGGCGAGGCCGGTCAGCGGGTCGACCAGCGCGACAAAATTCGTATCGTCCTGCACCAGCGCCAGCCGATCGCCGATCCATGCCATCGATGATCCCGCACGCACAAACGCCGGCCGATCGAGCGACTCGTCGGCACCATCGCGGTAGTGCATTGCCACCCGTCGCACGATGCGTGCAGTGAGCGCGTGATCTTCGCTGCTGACAACACGAGTTGGATCGGCCACTCTGTCAACCCGGCGGCGCGTGCTGCGGCGTGAGGGCGAACACGTCTGATGGGTTCTGTCGCGCTGTGATGTCATCCATGCGCTGACGCACGATGTCCAGGATTTTCGCGTGCGGCACGATGTAGAACGTCCCGTCGTCGATCGCGGCGAAAGTCAACGCCGCGATTTACGGCGCTGAAATCCGGCCCGCCCCCACTGCCTTCACACTCGCTTCCTGTGCCGCCAGCATTGACGGTGTCGGCGGCGTGGAATTGGCCAGCGTGGCGGGGCGATTGCGGTGCGACTGCGCGATACCCGTCGGCACAAACGCCGGACAGAGCACCGAGACACCGACTCTCGCTTTCACAAGTTTCAGATCCTGATACAACGTCTCGCTGAGCGATACCACGGCGTGCTTGCTGACGTTGTAGATGCCCATGTTCGGCGCATTGATCAGGCCGGCTGCCGACGCGGTGTTCACAATGTGCGCCGCTTCACCGTGCGCCAGCATCAGCGGCGTGAAGATGCGTACACCATGAATCACGCTCCAGACATTCGCGCCCATCACCCATCGCCAGTCAGCGTCGGTGCTCTCCCACACCAAGCCGCCCGAGCCCACGCCAGCGTTGTTGAATAACAGATGCACCGCTCCGAATCGGGCCATCGCCGCGTCGGCCAGCGCCTGCACATCATCCGCCAGTGACACATCCGT
>JANMWU010000874.1:0-5308 GCA_031380785.1 Gemmatimonadaceae bacterium | reverse complement strand
TTCAGCCAGTACTCGCCGCTGCTGGGCGTGTCGAGGCAGCCGATCAGATTCATCAGCGTCGACTTGCCGGAGCCCGACGGGCCCATGATCGCGACGTATTCATTGCGCCGCACGGCCAGATCCACGCCGCGCAGTGCGCGTACAATTTCGCCGCCCATTTCATACTGACGCGTGATGCCACGCGTGACGATGATCCAATCCTTCTCGGGCACGTCACCCTGCACCGATGACACGGCGCGTCGCTCGCCGGTGACCGTCAGCGCCTCAGGCGCAGTTGGCGAACTCACGCGCGCTTCTCCTTCTTGCCCTTGGCGGAGTCAGCCACTTCTTCCTTGATCAGGCCACCCTCGTGCAACTCGCGGATGGCCTGATACGTGCCGGCCACGATGCGATCGCCCGCCTTCAATCCGCCGAGCACTTCAAAATAGCGATCGCCGGCGATACCGACCTTGATCGCGCGGAAGCTCACGGTGTTGCCGGTGTTCACCACGAACACGCCTTCAACATCGCGCTTACCGACCTGCTTGCCGGGTTTCTTGCCGTTGGCAGACTGCGCGGTGTCGCCCTTTATGAGCGCCGAATCTTCACGCACCGTCAGCGCAATGATCGGAATCGAGAGCACGCGCTGGCGAACATCGGTGATCACTTTCGCGGTGGCAGAGAAATCAGGACGGGTTTCGTTCGGGGCATTCAGCAGCTGTACCACGACCTCGTAGTCCACTGCCTGATCGGTGCTGGTGGAGGTCGACGTGGCGGCCTTCACCGAGCTGTTCGCGATGCGCACCACGCGACCAATGAACGTCGTATCGGGGAAGGCGTCGATCTGCACCACCGCCGAGTCACCGAGTTTGATGCGCGAGACATCGGTTTCGTCGACCTTGATCTTCGTCTCAAGGATCGTGAGATCGGAAATGGTGAGCAGCGTTGCGGCGTCCTTGTTCAGCGTGCCCTGGATCGCGGTTTCGCCATTCTCGACGTTGAGGCGCGTGATGCGGCCCGACATCGGGGCCAGGATTGTGGTGCGGCTCAGCGCGAACCGTGAGTCACGCACGGCGGCCTCGGACTGCTCGACGCTGAACTTGGCGGCATCCGAGAGCGCCTGGTTCACTTCGACCTGCGTGCGCAATTGCTCAAGCTGTTCATCGCTGAGCAGCGTCGGTGTGGACTTCTTGATCTCGGCTGAGCGATCGTAGTTGCGCTTGGCCTGAATGAAATTCGCACTCGCCTGTGCCAACTGCGCCTTGGCCGATGACAGCGCGGCCAGTGAGCGCTGCAGCGCCGCCTGGTACTGCTGCGGATCGATCTGCAGCAGCAACTGTCCCTTCGTCACGAGATCGCCTTCCTTCACTGCCAGCCGGATGATGCGGCCGGTGATGTCGGCGCTGACGTCCACCTTCACGCGTGGCCGCACCTGTCCGCTGGCCGTCACGCTCGCAACCAGATCGCGCGCCTCGACCGCTTCGATCTTGACGGTCGTCGCCTTGTTCTCGCCTTTCTGCTTGGCGACGTAGGCCAGGGCGCCGAGTACCGCTACGATCGCAACGGCGATGCCGATCTTTACACCTTTCGTCATGGAGGTCTCTTGGGTGGGTCAGCGCAGGCGTTTACCGACTGCTTGCTCGAGCGCGGCGAAGGCCCGGTGGAAATCGTAGACAGCGGTGATGCGGTCGTTCTCGGCGCGCGAGAAATCTGCCCGCGCGTTTGCGACATCGAGGAATGTCGCCTGTCCGACGCGATACCGCGTCTCCGCCAGCAGCAGCGCTTCACGCGCCAGCTTGCCGTTCGCTTCCTGAATGGTGACCGTCTGCTGCGCCGCGTCGAGGTTCAGGTACGCGGTGCGCACGGCCTGCTGCGCGGCCAGCTCCTGCTGTCGCACCGCCAGTTTGGCGTTGTCGCGCGCGACCGACGCTTCCGCCACGCGTTGTTCGCGCTGCCAGCCGTTGAACAGCGGCAATGATAACTGCGCGCTGACGTTGTACGGATTGCGCGTGAAGCTGAACGGAAATGAGTTGTTCGTTGATCGTGCGGCGGCCGTTTCCTGCGGCGTGAGCGCGATGCCGGCGCAGGTGGCGGGATCGAACGGTTGACCGACGATCTGCAGCACTGATCCGCGCTGATAGCAGCCGCTTTGCTTGCTCGAGAGCGCCTGTGTGACGGTAAAGGTGTTGTCGGTGTACGAGTTCGTATATCCACCGTAGCCGGCTGACAGCGACAGCTGCGGCAGATACGCCGCGCGCGCGATCCGCTGGTTCACCGCCGCTGCCTCCTCGCGTTCACGTCGTGCGATCACATTCGGGTTTCCCTTTTTCGCCAGCTCGATCAGCTCATTGAGACCGGTGCCGATCGGTGCCACCGCAAACGCTGTTGTCAGCGCCACTTCGGCGTCGGGAGGACTCACGCCGAGGTTCTCGAACAGTCGCAGCTTTTCAATGGCGAGGGTGTTGCGCGCCTGCACTACCTGCACCCGCTGCTGCCCGAGCGCAACTTCGGCGCGCTGCACATCGAGTGTTGTGGCGCTGCCGGCGGCCGCCTTCGCTTTCGCCAGATCTGTGGAGAGACGTGCGCTTTCCAGCAGGGTATCCTGCAGCACCGCGCGCGCTTGCGCCTGCAGTGCGATCAGGTATTGCTGCGTGACGGTCGAGCGCAGCTGTTGCGATGCGGCGTCAGCTTCGGCTTCAGTTGCGCGTTCGGCCAGCCGCGATGACGTCGGCTGCAGCAGTATGTCGAGGCCATACGTGAGCGACGCATTGATGCCGGCGGTCGATGCGATGGTGTTTGCGTTGGCGCCGAATCCGACGCCGTTGAACACCTGCTGACGTCCTTCGCGCCATGACAGGCCGGCGCTGGAGTTGAGGCTCGGAAGAAGCTGGCCGCGGGCTGTGCGGGTGGCGGCGGCGGCGGAACGGCGGGCGTTCAGCGACTGGCGGAGCGAAGGATTGTTCGCCAGTGCCAGCTCCACCGCCTGATCAACGCTGAGCGTTGCCGGCGTCGGGATGCTCTGCTGCGCACCGGCGATGAATGGGATCAGAAGCGCGGCGGTGAGGCCACGGGACAGAGCGGTCATCGGCATAAGCAGGGGAGGATGTGTTCAGACTGAGCCAGTGTACGGGCCCGGTCGGTTTACAGTTTCAGTTCCGCACACGTTGGATTGCAGGTACAAATGTGGCGGCGATCAGGTGGGCGGATCGTCCCGCAACACCCTGCTGCGGCCGCCCCAGGCAACCCTGAGCAGATGCCCCTTGGCGTCGCGCCACCAGCTCAGCGGCACCGCCAGCCCGGTAACCGCTATCGGGGTACCGCTGACAACCACCTCGGCCACCGACAGCTCCACCTGTTCTCCGGGCGTGACCTGGGCCGTGGTCAGCGTGCCGCGCCGCACATCGAGAAAGGCGATGGTTGTGGTCCGCTGCGCAAGGCCGGCCAGGGCCACGAACGGCACCACCGCCGCCGAATCGAGAATCATCATATCTCGTTGTGCCACGTACTCGCGCACCATCCGTCGGTTGGCGGTCACGCGTTCCAGCGTCACGCGGCCGCCCGCACTGGTGACTTGCACCCGGTCAATCAGGTGTCCCGCACTGTCTCGCGATTCAGCGATGTATTTCCTGAGTGCGAACAGCGAGTCCGTGAGCAACTCGGCCGTGACACGCAGCCCGCGCCGCACCACAATTCCGCTGGCCAGTAATTCAAGATCACCGCCGCTTCGGATCTGCCGGTATCGCATTGTTCCGCGAGCGACCGTGGCTGAGTCATACTGAACCGTGATCGACAGCGCGTCGAGGAGCGGGTTGACAGGAGCAGACTGACCCTGAAGCGATCCGCCGAGGGCGAGCAGAAGGCCAATCGGCCACGTCCAGCGTGACGTGGGAGGTGTATGGGGGAAACGTTTCACACTGTAAACTGACCTGTCTCAGCCGTTGTGCGCGACCGTGCGCCACCGATTTCTGCTCTCGCTCCTCGACTTCTGCTCTCGACCACGTCGCCGGAACCGTTCCTGACCCCGCGCCACCGCTGGCTGTTCCCCGCTGCGGCGGGGGTCGTCTGTGCCGCGTTGTGGTTGCGAGCTCCATCAATCCCATGGTTGATCGCGGTCAGCGTGGCGGTGGTGGTGACAGCGGCAGTGGGCGAGTGGGCGCAGCGCCGCCGGCCGCCGCGCATGGTGATGGTGCTTGGCATCCTGTTCGTTTTGACCGGTGTGTGGCAGCAACTCACGCTGCATCGCATCGACACGCATTTCGACGAATGGTCAGCGGCCGCGATCCGTCGCGGTGATGCAAGCGCGGCACGGGCACTGCCGATCGCCGCCGCGCGCGTGCGTCAGCTTGCGACCAGAGCGCTCGACGCGCCAATATCGGCGGCGGGCGGATTTGCATACCTGGGCGCGCTTGACGGCATCGATGCGCGCACCAGCGTCGTGCTGTACCGCAATGGACTGCCAGTCTCCTGGGCTGGCGAACCGCGCGCCGTGCCGGAAGTGTTGCGTGGCGATATCGGTGTCGAACGACTGCGATTCTATCTCGTGTTGTACGCGGCCGCGCGACGGGGCGATGCGGTGGCTGTGTCGACGATGGTACTCGACGCCGATCCGCCGGCGCGTCACCTGGTGAATGGACTCGGCGCCGATCTCGCGCAGCGCGCGTCCGTTGGTGCGATCGAGTTTGCGCCGCCGGGAGCCGCCGACGAAACCGGATTCCGGCCATGGCTGGTGGAGGGCGAGGCGATTCTGCGCTATCGCGCCACGGCGCCCACGCGAGGCAGCGCCGTCGCGCGGCAGCTTGAAGTCGCGCGCGGTCTTGGTGGCGCCGTGCTCGCGACCTGGGCGCTGACTCTGATTCTTGTTGCATGGCGCCGTCGTCCGTCGCTTGCCGAGCAGCTCGGGGCGCTGGCTGCGGGCGCGCTGGTGGTTGGGCTCGTGCCGCTTGGGGCGTTGAGCAACGTGTCGTGGGTGTTTGATCCCAGTCTGTACTTCGTGCGCGTCGGCAGCGTGACAATCGCCGGACTGGCCGCACTGTTGCTCTCCGGCGCGCTGCTGGCGTTGGCCGGCCTGGCGCTGCGTCGCGCGCGGCCGAAGTACGAATCGCGACTGGTGCCTGGTGCGGTGCTGCTGGTGCTCGTAGTGCTCGGACCGTTCCTGCTGCGCGCACTTGGCGCCGGCATCGCGTTGCCTGCAACTGGAATTCCAACCACGCTCTGGCTGGCGTGGCAGCTTGGCATCTTTCTGTTCGCGGTGGTGGTGCTGCTCGGTGGCGCGGCGGCAGGGCGCGCGTTGCTGCGCGAGGAGCGCGGTGTGGATCCGATTGTCGGACCG
>JANMWU010000851.1:0-5765 GCA_031380785.1 Gemmatimonadaceae bacterium | reverse complement strand
GGCGTTGACATCAACGGATTGCAGGCTGACATCGCCAGGCTGGCACCTGAATTCCGCGAGCGCCTCGAGCGCGTGATCGATCGGATGCGGCAGGAATTCGGACACGCCGTGCGCGTGATCGAGACTGTGCGCTCACAGGCGCGGCAGGACGCGCTGTTCGCGCAGGGTCGCACCGAACCTGGTCCGGTTGTGACGTGGACGAAGAACTCGAAGCACGGCAAGGGGCTGGCGGCCGACCTGATGGTGGACGGTCAGTGGCAGAATCCGGAGGGCTACGCACATCTCGCCGATATCGCAAAGCAGGAAGGACTGCGCACACTGGGCGCGCGCGATCCTGGACATGTGGAGATGACAGGAGGTGGCGCGGTGTCAGGTGAAACGCTCGGTGCACTGCTGAGCGATCTGCAGGGTGACGCCGGCGACTCGGCGCGACAGCTTCGCGCCAATGTGAGCAGCGAATCGCCGGCGCAGCAACAGTCGCGAAGTGCCGCGATGGCGCGGGTGTCAAACGTGGCGCAGGTTGCGCGGGTGGCATCGGTGGCTACGGTCGCGCAGGTGGCGCGGGTTGCAACTGTGGCGCGGCCGGGTGAACCGGCGCCGCAGACCGCGCCGAGCGCAGAGGTGTTCTCGCCAATTGCCGTGAGTCCCGTCGCCGCGGTGTCCGTCGGCAGCGATGCCAGCAGTGCGGTGCGTGTGGCAACGCCGGTGTCCAGCGTCAATCTCGCCGATCGCATCAGTCACCTGATGGATCTGCAGGCAATGCAGGACGCGAAGCCACTCAACAGCGTGCTGCTGCGCATGGACAACGCGAACGGAATCGAGGATCAGATCCGCATCGATACCCGCGGCACATCAGTGGATGCACGACTCGGGCTTGGCAATGCACAGCAGGCCGCGCAGTTCACCGACCGACTTGGCGAATTGCGCGATGCGCTGGAGCGACGCGGTCTGACCGCCGACGGCGTGCGTGTGCAGACCACATCGACAACGCGCAACACCGATAGCATAGCCGGTACACGAACAGTTGCTCCGGCCGTCGAACTCGCCGCAATGCGCGCGGCCGCCGACAGTCAGGCACAAGGCAACACCCGCGATCACTCAGCACGCGACCAGGCACAACGCGAAGCATTCGCGCGTGACCATTCGCGCAACACACCGCGCCCGTCGTCCGACGATGCGCGTCAACGCTCGCGCCGCGAGCAGCCGGAGGAACGTCGATGAGTACGGTCACATCGCACACCAGCTCCACCGCAGTGACGTCGTCAGCAGGGACGCTGTCGGCGACGAACCGCACCAACTCACTCGGCAAGGATGCCTTCCTCAAACTGCTCGTCGCTCAGCTCAAGAATCAGGACCCGCAGAATCCGGCTGACAGCAGCCAGATGGCGGCGCAACTGGCGCAGTTTTCCAGCGTTGAACAGCTGACGAATATTTCGAAGACGCTGGACTCGCAGTCGACGTCGCAGGCGACGCTGATCCAGCAGGTCGCCGCCGGTGCCGCCAGCGGCAACATCGGACGGGTAGTCACCGCCAGCAGCAATCTGATGCAGCTCGATGGCAGCGGAAAAGAAACACTGCTCGTCACCGGCAACGGCGGTCCGGCGACGCTCAATGTGATCGACCCGAGAACCGGTGCCACGATCACATCGCGCAGCATGGGTTCACTCGTCAGCGGCACAAACGAGATCGTCGTCGGTCAGGCGCTGAAGGACCTGCCGCCGGGCGTCTACAAGGTCACCGTCACGTCATCGGACACCAGCAATCCTGCGACGTTCACGACTGCCGTGCGCGGTGTGGTAACCGGCGTCGAGTCAACCAGCGACGGACTGCAGTACGCCGTCGGCCGGCTGCTGATTCCGATCACGTCGGTTACCGCCATCACCACGAAGTAACCCACATGCACTGACGCGCCACCAGCGCGACTCTCCTGAGTTTCCCGCGACAGTTTCACGTCGCCCGATCGATCTCTCGCAAGCTGCAGTCCACCTCCAAACCCACTTCGCACATGCTTCGCTCACTCTTCGCCGGCGTCTCTGGTCTTCGGAACCATCAGTTCCGCATGGACGTCATCGGCAACAACATCGCAAACGTCAACACGGTCGGCTTCAAGAGCGGTCGCGTGACCTTCAAGGAAGGCTTCGCGCAGCTGTTGCAGGGCGCCAGCCGTCCACCTGGTGATCAGGGCGGCGTGAACCCGGTCCAGATCGGACTCGGTTCGCAGATCGGATCGGTGGACCAGCTGTTCACGCAGGGCAACGTTGAAACGACTGGCGTGAACACCGACCTTGCCATGCAGGGCGACGCATTCTTCGTGGTGCGCAAGGGCAGCGAGACGTACTACACGCGCTCCGGCAATTTCCAGCTCGACGCCGAAGGCGCGCTCGTGTCGCCGACAAACGGCTTCATCGTACAGGGCCGCATGGCCAAGGATGGTGTGCTCAGCGATGCCATCACGGACGTTGTGCTGCCGTTCGGTCAGAAGGTCGCGGCGCGCGCGACCAGCCGCGTCACCGTGGCCGGCAACCTCAATTCGTCTGCCGGCATCTTCAACGCCGCCGATCCCGATGGCGCGGGTCCACTCGCTGGTGGCTTCGGGCCCGACACGCGCGCCGTCACCGCCAACAGCGGCACCTTCACCAACGGCACCATCGGCATGTTTGACGCACTTGGCAACAAAGTCGATGTGAAGATGTGGATGTTCAAGACCGCCACCAATCAGTGGGATTGGCAGATCGATGAAACGTCCCTGCCAACCGGCTACACGCTTGGCACCGATACACCAGGCGGGGCGATCGCCGGCGGTGGCAAGGTGCAAGGTCGTTTCACCTTCGATCCGTCCACCGCACTGCTCACGCAGTCGGCCATCATCGGTGGGACGGCGGCGGGCACTGCGGTCTCCAGCCCGACACTCAGCATCAACGGCCCTGGTGGCGCAAAGATGTCAGTTACCATGAACCTCGGAGCGGCAGTGGCCGGCGGTGGCATTGCCGGTTCGCTTGGAGGCCTGACGCAGTTCGCCGGCAATGGCACCGCCGTCATGCGCGATCAGAATGGCTACACCAGCGGCCAGCTGCAGAATTTCAGCATCGATCGCACCGGTGTGATCAGCGGCGCGTTTACGAACGGCGTCAACCAGACGCTGGGTCAGATCGTGCTGGCGGACTTCAACAACCCGGCCGGCCTGCTGCGCACCGGCGACAACATGTATGCGACGAGCGGCAACTCCGGCGGCGCGGTGCTCGGCTATGCACTGCAGGGCAGCCAGAGCTTTGTCACCAGCGGCGCGCTCGAAATGTCGAACGTGGATCTGGCGCAGGAATTCACCAGTCTGATTGTCGCGCAGCGTGGCTTTCAGGCGAACAGCAAAGTGATCACCACCAGCGACACGATGCTTGAGGAGTTGGTGAACCTGAAGCGGTAAACCGATCAAGGGGTCAGAGTCCCTGAACGTTCAGAGGGTCAGAGTCGTCGATCGGATCAACGACTCTGACCCTCTGATCAGACCCTCTGATCACAGATGTTTGCCGGAGCGGCAAGATTGGTCGCTCGCGGCCCGGAACGGATTGCCGCTCGACCACTACCAGTCGCCGCAGCAGACCGCAGCCGAACGAGCGCAAGCGTTTATCCCACAACACCTTACGCGAAGGCTACCGCCTCAGCCCGGCTTGGCACGGCCACTGCTTTGAACAGGGACAGACACCGACCGTCCCCACGTTCAGCCGGATCGCACAATGTCAGAAGAAGCAAGCCCGCCCGACGAAGGCGCCGAGCCGAAGAAGAAGGGCCTTCCGCCCTTTGTCCTGCCACTCGTGCTCGCGCTGGTAGGGACCGGCGCTGGAGGCTTTGTCGGTACCAAGGTGGTTGGCCCGAAACTCACGGCTGGCTTCAGCGATGTGATCACGGCTGACGGCGTCGCCATGCACGGTGCGAAGAAACCGGCGCATGCTGCAGACAGCACCGACGGCACCGAGGAAGCGGCGACCGCTGAAGGCGAAGCGGCCAAGGGCGGCGGCGAGCATGATGGCGAGGCAAAAGCGTCACCGCTCTATACCATCAGCGATCTGGTGCTCAATCCCGCCGGTTCGGGCGGAACGAGATTCCTGATGCTGTCAGTGGCGTTCGACATGAAGGACTCGAGCGGTGTCGAAGCGCTCAAGCAGCGTGACGCCGAGATCAAGGATGCGGTCCTGGCACTCGTCGGCAGCAAGACGGTGGATCAGCTGGCCGAAGTGTCGGCACGCGAGCCGCTCAAGGTCGAGATCCGCGATCTCGTCGGCAGAATCACGAAGAAGCCGAAAGCCATCAAGCGTGTCAGCTTTCCGCAGTTCGTGATTCAGTGACGCGCTGACGATGGCGAATGCTACCCTGAATCAGAACGAGATAGATCGGCTGCTCGGCAACGGAGCGGCCGGCCCTGGCGACGACGGCGACGGCGCGCGACGCGCTCCTGCGCACTCGCAGGAAGTGCAACGCTACGATTTCCGGCGTCCGCATCGCGTGTCGAAAGAGCGCCTGCGAACGATCGAGGCGCTGTACGAGCGCATGATCAAAAATATCGAGAGCTATCTGATGTCGCGTGTACGCGGTCAGATGGAAGTCCGGCTGCAGAGCGTGGAGCAATTCAGCTTCGGCGAGTTCACGCTGTCGCTGCCCACACCGTGCTGCAGCTACATCATGGACATCAACGGTCACAACGGGTTGCAGGGCGTAATCGACTTCGGTTCCGACTTCGCGTTCTTCCTCGTCGACCGGCTTTTCGGTGGCGGCAGTGCTCCCACCATCATGAACCGGCCACTCACGGAACTGGAACAGGATGCGGTGCAGATCGTGGCCGAGCGTATGGCCGCGATTGTGAGCGATGTATGGAGTGAAGCGATGCCGATCACACTGAAGATCAGCGGCTTCGAAGCGGCCCCGGAAATTCTTCAGGTCTGCGCCCGCGAGGATCCGGTGCTGGTGGCGAACATTGAAGTGTCATCATCGAGTGTCACGTCGCTGATCATGATCTGCCTGCCGTTTGCGTCACTCGATGAATACTTCACCACCGTCGATACGCGGCGGGTGTCGAGCACTGCGCGCAGTGCGGCTGAGCTGCATGTGCAGCGCCTGCAGAACGAAAAGTCGTTGCGCGGCACCAACGTTCCGGTCGCGGCGCGTCTGCCCGAGTTCCGGCTCACGATGCAGGACCTGACGCAACTTGTGCCAGGCGCGGTGATCAACACGGGCCTGAGCACGAACTCCCTGCTCTCCATCAGTGTCTCCGGTCAGCCGCGCCTCGTAGCTACTGCCGGCCGCATCGGCGGCAAGCTCGCCGCGCGCATCAGTGATGGCCGCATCTCCGACAATCGCATCATCGGTTCCCTCACCCCAGCGCACGCAGACACGCCATGAATCAGGACGAGATCGCAGCGTTGATTGCTGCCAAGAATGCGGGCCTGCCGTTGCAGGATGGCGCGCCAGCCAATGCATCGCCGGACGAGTTTCCCGGTAGCGACTACTCCGAACTCGACGCCGCCATTGGATCGGGCGGCGAAGTTCCGATGAGCATGCTGATGGATCTCACAATGCCGGTGGCGATCGAACTCGGTCGCACCACCATGTCGGTGCAGGAGATTCTGCAACTCGGCCGCGGTTCGGTTGTGCAGCTCGAGCGACTGGCCGGCGAACCGATCGACATCTACGTCGGCGATCGTCGCTTTGCCGAAGGTGAAGTGGTGGTACTTGGTGAGAACTTCGGCGTCCGCGTCACACGCATCATCAGCCGC
>JANMWU010000841.1:0-3865 GCA_031380785.1 Gemmatimonadaceae bacterium | reverse complement strand
ACTGAACGAATACGGTGTGCAGCTCCGCACCACCCGTGACTCCATTGCCTTTGGCCCAACCGGTATCGGCTGGGGCGCGGCCACGGCCACACTCACTCTCACGCGCGGATCCGCCAGGTCAGGACTCACCGTGTCGCGACTCGGTCGCATACGGCGCTCATGACCAGCCGCGTAACCAGCGTTTCAGCGCTACGAACTGCAAGGCCTCTATCGCAAAACTGCACAATCGCAAAACTGCACAGCCGCAAAACCGCTAACTGCTTTGACGCGAAGGCACAAAGGCGCCAAGCTGTCGATGCGAGAGGCCGGCAGCCAAGACGCTACACGCTGCATTTCTTGTAAAGTCGTCTTCCGGTCTCGCGTCGTTGCCGCGCGCGATGGTCTTCACAAAAAATCCGTCAAGTCGCGCGAGCCCAATCAATTCGCGCCGACCGCTTGGCGCCTTGGCGGCTTGGCGTCAGGCAGTTGCAGTTTTCTCAGGC
Source organism: Gemmatimonadaceae bacterium (assembly GCA_031380785.1). Classification (GTDB taxonomy): domain Bacteria; phylum Gemmatimonadota; class Gemmatimonadetes; order Gemmatimonadales; family Gemmatimonadaceae; genus JACMLX01. The sequence goes on along the minus strand of JANMWU010000841.1, from coordinate 3,383 downwards.
TGTGCCGAAATCGTACCCAGGCACTGACACGCGCGGAATCTGTTGTCCGATCACGCGTTCAATGGTGCGCACCATGGCGATTTCGTCGGGCGCCATGAAGGTGACGGCGTCACCGGACGCAGCAGCCCGACCGGTACGGCCGATGCGGTGCACATAGTCTTCAGCCTGTTGCGGCACGTCGTAGTTGATGACGTGCGAGATGCCGTTGACGTCCAGACCGCGCTGCGCGATATCAGTTGCGACCAGCACGCGGATGCTTCCGTCACGAAAGCCTTCGAGTGCCTTGATGCGCTGCGCCTGCGTCTTGTCGGCGTGCATGGCGGTGGAAGCAATCTTGTTCTTTTCGAGATTGCGCACGACCTTGTCCGCGCCGTGCTTGGTGCGTGTGAACACGAGCACCGAATCCATTTCCGGGCGGCGCAGCAGGTGCACCAGGAGATCGATTTTCTTTTCGGCCGGCACCGGATACACTGCATGCGCAACCGTCACCGCTGCACTTGACCGGCGGCCCACCTGCACCACGATCGGCCGGCGCAGATACTTGCGTGCGAGCGCTTCGACTTCAGGCGGCATGGTAGCGCTGAAGAGCAGCGTCTGACGGTATTTCGGGATCTGCTCGACGACCCGGTTGATCTGGGGTGCGAAACCCATGTCGAGCATGCGGTCGGCTTCGTCCAGCACCAGGACTTCGAGATCATCGGGCACCATATTCTGCTTCTCGAGATGATCGAGCAGCCGGCCCGGCGTGGCGACGACGATGTCCACGCCGCGCCGCAAGGCAGTTTCCTGTGGTTCATACGGCACGCCGCCAAAGATCGGCGCCACTTCGATGCCGGTGCCGCGTGCATACTTTCGCACACTTTCTTCCACCTGCAGCGCCAGTTCCCGCGTTGGCGTAAGCACCAGTGCTCTGGTGCGCTTGGGGCCGTCGAGCAGGCGACTCACCAGAGGCAGCGTGAACGCCGCCGTCTTGCCGGTGCCGGTCTGCGCCAGGCCGATGATGTCCGATCCCTTCAGTGCCAACGGAATTGCTTCGCGCTGGATCGGCGTCGGGTATTCGTAGCCGGCCTCCCGCACGGAGCGCAGCAGGCGGGGGTCGAGGTCCAGCTGTTCGAACGTGACGCGGGCGTCGTCGGCCGCGATCTGCGCGGCGATGCTTTCGGCTGTTGCTTCGACGGCGTCGGGAACCGCGTTGTGCTCCGCTTCGGTGACCGTCGTTGGTCCCTCGCCGGCGGGACGAGCCCGTCCGCTGCTGCGCGGACGTCGGGTACGTGAATTCACAAGGGAAAGTGTGTTGCTCCCAGATCGCCTGTTCGGCTTACGCCGACCTGTGAAGCTGTCTGCAGCGGTCCCGGGGTCCGGTGCCGTCGCGGGAGCCGCACACAGCCGAAACGGAAAGCGTCGCGGACTGTCTGGGCGACCACCGCGGGTGCACGGAGTGCTCGTCGCGTGGGACGCCGGCAAAGTGGCGCGTCAGAGGGACGCGCGCGGCCGGTGAACATTCCGCTCAGGCGCGAGCGGCTATTCGATTTGAAACGTACTCGACCCGGGAGACGAGTGATACGGCGCGAGCGAAACGCGTCAGCGAGCTCTGGTGGTAATGACTGGCGTTCCGAGAAACGGAAGCAAGCGTTCCAGCGCCCAAGCGGGTCTTTCCTCCGGCACCACGTGGCCAGCTCCCTGAGCCACATGCAACTCGGCGGACGGCAGGCAGCGCGCGAGCGTCGGCACCACGGGCTGCGGCCGAACCACGGGATCACGGTCGCCAAATGCGATCAACAGCGGTTGGGTGACACTGGCCAGTTCGGTCGGCGTCCACGGTGCCCAGTCGAACGCGTGCAGGAGCAACCGCATCGCATTGAGGAAGTCCGGGAACTGCGTTGGCGCCCAGTACTCGTCCACTTCCTGCTCGTCAGACACGCCACGTTCGCCGCGGGAATGCTGCAGCGCGAACTTCACCGCCCAGCGCGGAATCTTGGTCGGCAGCAGAGCGCCGGTCACCGATGGAGGCAGAAGTTGCGACCACACCGCGCGATCGACGACGCCGAAGCCGACGGAGCCGAAAAGCGCCATGCGGGAGACTCGTTCCGGACTCCGCAGCGCGAGCCCCATGGCCACTGCGCCGCCCATGGAATGCGCAACGATCGGCGCTGAATCGATCTCAAGCGCATCCATCGTGTCCGCAAGATGAGCAACCATTTCCGCGCGCCGGTATTTCGCTGGATCGTCCGGTCGATCGGAAAGGCCGTGTCCCCGCAAATCGATCGCGATCGCGCGCCATCCGGCGTTCGCAATTGGTTGCGCAACGTGGCGCCAGGTGAAAGCCGAGCAGCCCCAGCCGTGCAGGAGAAGCACCGGCGGTGCGGTTGAAGCGCCTGTTTCAACCACACGCACCCGTTCGCCGCTTTTCAGCGTCACCCATGCGGCAGTGGCGGTCGGATCACTGGCCGGATACATCGCGTCCGCCGCGAGCGGAACGGCGCGCGCTGCTGAGGTTACGCGCGGCATCAACAGCTACACCAGATTGAGATCGCGTCCGATCAGCTTTGCGATCAGCGAAACACGCAGCGTCACATCGGCCCAGCGCCGCTCGCCTTCGGTTGACTGCGTCTCGAGCGGGTACCAGCCGATCAGATCAGCGGCTGTCGTGGCCGGCATGTCTTCGCCCTTCATCGGGTGCCAGACGCCGTAGCGATCGGCACTTTCAACGAAGCGCTCGAACATCTTGATCCACGGCTCGTGCCGGCGGAACACACCCAGACGGACCATGATCTCGAGCCAGTGCAATGCGGCCGGCACGTCGGCTTCGAGGGCGTTCCGGTGTGGCAGCCGATCGCCGAGTACCGCATTCGGAACCGGAACCAGCGACCCCTCGATTTGCTGAATCGGCTCCTGACGCGGTTCGGGCTGCATCAGGTGTTTGCCAAGCAGTTCCACACCCATGTGGTATTCCGTGCGCAGTTCCGGCATGAATGCCGCCATGCGGAGGAAGCTCATCGTGGGCGGTGCGGCGTCGGGCGCCAGCACCTGCTTGTTACCGACGCGGATCCACGGCTTGGCAGCCAGCGGTGAACGCAGATAGTCCATCACGCGCTGAGTGGCGCGGATGGCGGCGCCGCGCACGCGCGGATCGCGCTCATAGCCGGCCTGCGCCAGCAACGCAGCGGCCTCCACACGGATGTTCGCGCGTAGCCGCTTCGCCAGTTCCTTGTTGTTGCCCACACCGGCAGCCGTCTCGTAGAGCATGGTCGGATCCTCGTCCATCGCCAGCAGGCGGAACAGGAACCGACGCGAGTACGCGAGTGGGGGCGACTCACGATCCCAGCCGCACTCGAGCAGATGCCGGAAGGCGGAGAAGGTGGCCGTGTGCGGTGCGGCGCCCG
>JANMWU010000835.1:0-2803 GCA_031380785.1 Gemmatimonadaceae bacterium | reverse complement strand
CGTGACAGTCCCACAAATCCCGTCAGTAGCGAGGCTGCATCAAGCGTGGGCGTGATGCTCATCTCGATCCAGTACGGCGTTCCATCGCGCCGATAGTTCAGGATATCGCCAGTCCAGCTCCGCCCGTCGCGTATTGCGTTGCGCATCTGCGACGTTGTCTCGCTGCTTGTGTGCGTTCCCTGCAGCAACGTGCCGGGCCGCTGCCCGACCGCCTCGGCCATCGTGAAACCGGTGAGACGCTCCCACGCGGAGTTGCTCCATGTCAGCGCGCCGGATGCGTCGGTCGTCGCGATCGCGTGATCGCTCTGACGCGCCACCACTGACAGCGTCTCGATCTCGTGCGCCACCAGTCGCGCCTGTGTGATATCCGTGAACGTGGCAAGCGCGGCCGGCGCCGAATCGTCGCCGGCATGCAGCATCGGGCGCGCGTTCACCGACAGCCAGACGCGGCTGCCATCACCTCGATGCACCGCCATCACTTCACCGTCGATCGATTCGCCGTGAAAGCGGGCGCGGGAGATCGGATGCTGTTCGGCGGCCAGCAGTTCGCCGCGTGCATCCACCGACTTCCATCCCGGATCAAGCGATGTCCGGCCGGTCAACTGATCGCCGGTCATACCGAGAATGCGCTCGGCGCTTGCGTTCCATGTGATGATCCGGCCGGTCGCATCCTGCACCACGACGCCTTCGGCGAGCGCATCGATGATGGCGCGATTGCGCGCTTCGCCGGCGGCCAGTTCCAGCTGTAACGCTTTCTGCTCCGTGATGTCCTGCAGCATCACGGCGATGGTCGCGACGCGGCCCTGAGGCCCGCGGTGCGCCAACAATGTCTGCACCAGGGTGCGCTCTCGTCCACCGCGACTGCGCAGCGTCACCTCACCCTGCCACACGCCGTTGCGAATGGCACGCGGGAAGCCCGCGTCGCGCAGCTGTCGCACGGAAGCTGACGTCAGAAGGTGCGCCGCGTGTGTCCAGTCGCGTTTGCGAACCTGCCGCAACAGCTGCTCGGCTGCGGAATTCGTGTACAGCACGTTGCCGGTGAGCGAGAAGACTCCGACAGCGTCGGGCGTTGCGTCGAGAATTGCAGTCAGTCGCGATAGCTGGTTGGTGCGCTGCTCGAGATCGTCGCGCTGTTCGATCAGCGTTCCTTTCTGCGCCATCAGCTCCTCCTGCTGCTCCAGCAACGTGTGCTGCTGCGACTGCAGGGTGTCGTTCTGTATTTCCTGTTGCACCGATCTGTTGTACATCTCTTCGGCTTTCGCATAGAGCTCGGTCTTGACCGAATCCTGATCACGCAGCAGCGCGCCGATCGCCTTTGTTGCCGGAACAAAAACCACGAAAGCTTCGAACACCAGCACGCTGAACAGCGTCAGGCAGAAGCCGATCGCAACACGTCGAAGCTGCGTCACCGCCGACTCGTGGAGTGCGGCCTGTTCAACCCGGCCGGCTTCGGCCGAGGCCTGCAGCAGCGCAGCGCGCGCGATGAGCGAATCAGCGGCGCGGCCGAGTGCGGGGTCGCTGGTGGCCGCCGCGTACCCGGCGATCGCGCGACTGAATTCGACCAGTTGCCTTGTTTTCTGGCGCTGTTGAGCAGCCAACGAGTCGCGCAGCGTCGCCGGTGCCTGATTGTTCGCGACCGCGAGGATGAGCGACGTCGTACCGAGTGCCAGCGCCGCGACCAGTCCCACGCCGAGCAGATAACTGCGCGTCAGGCGTCGGGTCTGCGAGGGTCGCGGCGACGCGTCGGAAAGCTCGGTCACGTCGGGTCTGGTGCTCCAGAAGGAGTCGCCGCCCGGAATGAGTCCGACGCAGCTCCAACGTTAGGGTCGTCTCAGTCAGACCGATTCTTGAGCGACCTGCCAGGTCGCGGCGGAAGCCGACTCGGATATGTTCTGCCAATCAACCGTTGGCATTCACCAGTCTCCCGCCCATGCAGAACTTCGCACGCATATTCGAAAACAACCGGGCCTGGGCAGGGCGGCTGCTCAAGGATGATCCCAACTTCTTCGCCGGACGGAACACCTCACAGCAGCCGCACTTTCTCTGGATCGGCTGCTCGGACAGCCGCGTACCCGCGGAAACACTCACCGGCGCCATGCCCGGCGAGATGTTCGTGCATCGCAACATCGGCAATCAGGTCTGGGAAACCGACATGAATCTGCTGTCGGTGCTCCAGTACGCCGTGCACGTGCTGCAAGTGCAGCACGTGATCATCTGTGGCCATACGAACTGCGGTGCGCTGAAAGCGGCGATGACCGATGGGGCCACCGGCGTGCTCGATCACTGGCTCAGCGACATCCGCACCGTGATTCGCCGGCACAGGGCTGAGCTGGATCTTATTGCGGATGAGACGGCGCGACTGTCACGACTGTCCGAGATCAACGTCATGCAACAGCTGGGTATTCTGGCGCGCACGCCGATTCTGCTGGACGCCTGGGGCAAGGGTCAGCGCGTGCTGCTGCAGGGTGTTGTGTACGACGTCAGCACAGGCCTGCTGAGCCCCGTTGTGGATGCGATCGACTCAGCGGCGGCCGCGGATCGGCTGCTGCCGAAGGTGTAGTCGCCGCCGGATCAAGGGGACAGAGCATTTGATCGGATCAAGGGATTTCGGCCAGCGCGCGGCAGACCGTCAGAAGCGCCGCTGTCGTCGCGCCGAGAGTTCGAAGCCATGCGTCGACGTGTTCACGCAACGCAGTCGCACCGGGGTCACGTCGCAGCGCATGCCGCCATACTCCCAACTGCTGCCGTACGCGAGCACTTTGTGGCGAGGGTCAGCCACGGTGTCGCCGGCGCACAGCAGAGT
>JANMWU010000827.1:0-4577 GCA_031380785.1 Gemmatimonadaceae bacterium | reverse complement strand
CGTCGCCTCCGAAGTGCGCAACCGCAGCTGACTGCGATTGTCGGTCATCACATAGCCGAGCGTGCCGTAGATCTCCATGTCCTTGCGACTGATCGGCCAGTTCCACGATGCCTGAATCACAGCCTGCGCCATCGGATACGTGACAATGATGGTCGCCTCGTCATCCACTTTTGGATACACCGACGGCTGCAGATGCTGCGTGATCGCCGACACCGATGTCGGTCGTGCACCGCGCATCAGATACGTCATGATGTTGGCGCCGTAGCAGCCGAAATCCATCAGCGCGCCGCCACCGTTCGTGACTGGATCCGTCAGCCACTCGAGAAACTCGGGGCTGACGTTGATCGCCTTCGGACCGCGGTGACCGTCACGCACCACCACCTTGCGCACCGGGCCGATCTGATCGGACTGCACCAGACTCTCGGCCTCGGCCAGCGTCGCATACCAGCTGGTTTCGTAGTTCACCATCAACCGGATGTGATACTGGTCGGCCAGCGCCTTCATGCGCTGCGCATCCGCCAGACTCGCAGCAAGCGGTTTCTCAACCATCACATGAATGCCGCGCGGCGCCGCGAACTCCACCACGCTGCGATGCGCCAGCGTGCTGCCGAATGCAGCAACCGCAGTCGGGTGCGCCTTCTCGACCATGGCGGCCATGTTGTCGAAGACGAGGTCCATGCTCAGGCCGAGCTGCGTCGCGTAGCGCTGCGCCAGCTCCTTGTTCGTTTCGACGATGGCGACGATCTCGATGTCACCGCGTTTTTCGCGACCGACGAGACCGCGCACATGATCGTGCGTCAGACCAATGATCGCGATGCGCAGGGGCGCCGCAGCTCGCGATTTCGCGGGAGGTGACGCGTGAGGCAACGCGAAGAGAAGCATCGAGACAAGCGCGGCGATATTCATCATGAGTGCAGTTGAGCGTGTGTGGAGAGATTGAGCGTGCGACATTCACTCCATCGAGTGACGCCCTACCGCATTCCCTTCCGAATCGCGGAAAACACCGAAGTACCCCATGCCCGGCGCGATCATCGTCTTCGGCGTCAACACCGAACCGCCCGCCGCTTCCACGCGCCCGAGCACCGTGTCGAGATCGCGGCCGGCGTTCAGATACACCATCGTTCCGGTGGCCGACGGAGCGCGGTCGCCAGAGATGATTGCGCCGCCAACACCTTTGCCCTGTTCGTGCAGCGGCATCCCCATCCGCATCGGACCCATCGGCACTTCGGGCATCACGTAGTCGAAGAGCGCGCTGTAGAAGGCGCGTGCGCGGTCGAAGTCGGCGGTCGGAATGTCGAACCAGTTGACGGCGTTGAGTGTCATCTCCATGGCGATCTCGCGGCGTTGACGTCGAATGATGATTTGTCGTGCGGCTAGTGTACCGCCTGTTGCCGCGAGATGACAGCGGAAACGGGCGATTCCGCAGGCTGTCGGAGCCTAGATCTTGTTGATTTTGGCGGCCGATCCGCCATATTGCGTCTCAATATGGCGACTCTTGGTCGATTTCTCGCACTGCCTGCTGGCAGTTTCTTTCTCTTAGGGCCTCGCGGCACCGGAAAGACAACCTGGTTGAGGTCGGTAATGCCGGACGCCCTCGTTGTGAACCTCCTCAAGCCTGAGGTTCACCGGGAAATGCTGGCGCGCCCTGAGCGGCTCCGAGAGCTGGTCGGCGGAACAGCAGCGGGCACGCCGGTCGTGCTGGATGAGGTTCAGCGCGTGCCGGACCTTCTCACCGTCGTGCACGACTTGTTGGAGTCGGACGACAGGCGACAGTTCGCTCTCACGGGATCCAGCGCACGCAAACTTCGGCGTGGGGGACCAGATCTGCTCGCCGGTCGCGCCGTCATGCGAACGCTTCACCCGTTCATGGCCGCAGAGCTCGATGATTTCTCGCTCGACGCAGCATTGCTGCATGGCCTGCTACCGCTGGTCACGATGTCAGGTGACCCAGCCGACGTGCTGGCGGCGTACGCGAGCCTGTATCTCGAACAGGAAGTGAAAGCGGAAGGCCTCGTGCGCAACGTTGGAAATTTCGCGCGCTTTCTGGAAGTCGTGAGCTTTTCGCACGCCGCACTGCTCAACGTCAGCAATGTCGCGCGCGAATCGCACATCAGCCGGAAAACGGTTGAAGGATTTCTCGAAGTCCTGACGGATCAACTCCTGGCCTGGCAGCTGCCTGTCTTCACCAGGCGAGCGCAGCGCGCCACCGTCTCGCACCCGAAATTCTATCTTTTCGACGCGGGGGTCTTTCGATCGCTTCGTCCGCGCGGCCCCTTGGACCGCGCGTCGGAGATTGACGGTGCCGCACTCGAAGGGCTCGTCGCACAGCACCTCCGCGCGTGGATCGCGTACTCACACGAGACGTTCGATCTGTACTACTGGCGAACTCGCTCCGGCGTCGAAGTGGACTTCATCGTGTACGGAGCCAGTGGATTCTGGGCCATCGAAGTGAAGAATGCGGCGAGCGTGCGCAGTGATGATCTGCGGTCGCTCCGCGCGTTCGTCGCAGACTATCCTGAATGCGAGCCGATTCTGGTGTACCGGGGTGCCGAACATCTGGAGATCGGCGGTATTCGTTGCATCCCAGCGCACGACTTCCTGCGCGCGATGCGACCGGGCCGCGGGCTCAGTGAGCGCGGGTGATGCCAGCGGCATCAAAGCGGCGCCGCTCGAGAGATTAATCGCGTAAGGAAGTCGAGAGCCACGTCGCCACATCAGGATGCGACTGCCCTGCAGCGAGATCTGCAGCAGTCTTGCCATCCTTCGTCTTTGCATCACGCGTCGCACCACACGCAATCAGCAATTCAACCGCCGCCTGATCGCCGCGCGATGCAGCCAGATGCAACGGCCGGTATTCCTGCGCATCAATGGCGTCGGCGTCGCAACCAGCCGCGAGCAACGCCGTGACAACCGTCATCTCGCAACGACCGGCGAGTGCCGCATGCAGTGGAGTGTTGCCCTGCTCGTTGCGCGAGCGCGCCGCATGACTCGCACCGGCACGCAGCAGACACACCGCGGCGCTCGCGTATCCGAAGTACGCTGCGAGATGCAGCGCAGTCCAGCCGTCGGGGCTGTACTCATGCAAATCTGCGGGATGCGACGCGAGATGTTCGCTCACCGGCGCGACATCACCGAACGCCGCGAGTTCCGGCAGCGACAGCACGACATTCGCAGCCAGCGCTTTCGCCTTGTCGCGATCGCTCATGTACAGCGCCATCAGTACATCCGACGGCGCGTTGGGCTTGGGAGCCGCCGTTGCAGTCGTGTCAGCCATCGTCACACCCCGTCAGCGTTACGCAGTGCGGCCTCTCTGAACCGGTCAGTCGACCGGCCAGCTCACGGCCGAAAGATCGTCGGACGTTTCCGGCAACGCACCACTCTTTCCTGTTGCACGCTCTTCCGCAACCACCGCTCTCCACCACGGCGTCACACCGCCCACGCGCGCCGGCTCGACGGCCTGACCGAGCCTCGGCGTGAGCAGTGACACGCCGCGCGCCGGAGCCAGTGTGGTGAGCGTTTCGATCGGCTGATCCCACGCGTGCATCGCGAGGTTGAAGGTACCCCAGTGAATCGGATGCAGCCTGCCGCTGCCGAGCATTGCCCAGGCGTCGAGCGCATGCTCGGGGCCGAGGTGGATGTCGCCCCAGGCCGGGTGATACGCACCGATTTCGAGCAGCGTCAGGTCGAACTTGCCGAAGCGATCGCGGATCTGTGTGTAGTCCTGCGTGAGGCCCGTATCGGCACCGTGAAACACCGAGTGATTTGGACCCTGCAGATGAAACGACGACCAGGCCGTGGCGTTGCGATCGAGCAGCGTCCGTCCCGAAAAGTGTTGCGACGGTGCGGCCGTGATGACGATGCCGCTCGGCTCAAGCGTCGTGCGCTCCCACCAGTCGAGTTCCGTGATTCGCTCCGCCGGCACGCCCCATCGTTCCAGATGTGCGCCGACGCCGAGTGATGTGATGAAGCGGACTTTGCGCTTGATGAGCGCGCGGATGGCTGAGCGATCGAGGTGATCGTAATGATCGTGCGAGATGAGCACGGCGTCGAGCTCAGGCAGATCCTTGATCGCGACCGGTGGCGCGTGAAAGCGCTTCGGTCCGGCGAACGGCACGGGTGATGCGCGCTTCGTCCACACCGGATCGGTGAGAATGCGCGCGCCGTCGATTTCGAACAGCATCGTGGAATGGCCGAGCCACGTTGTGCGCAGGCCTGTTTCCGGTGAAGTGCGCCATGTGCTGCGCGGATCATCGAGTGGCAGCGGTGCTCCGGGTACACGTCGCTCACCGCCGCAGAGGTATTCCTTCATCGTCGGCATCACGGTGCCGGGTTTGAGGCCGGGTCTGGCGTTGTTCGTGTTGCGGAAGACGCGGCCGTCGAAGCGGGGGGAAGCCTGCACGCGTTCGAGGCGGGCGGCGGCTGAGCGGGATGGGTGCGAGGACATGCGTGGCGGAGGATGCGTGAAGGCGGTGCGTATCTGGATACAAATCAGTTCGGTGGGCTCGCGTTCCGGCGGCCCGCATCTGCGAAAGCTGACACGCTCGCTGGAGGCCGGGAACCGGACATCCGCCCAGCGC
>JANMWU010000800.1:0-4122 GCA_031380785.1 Gemmatimonadaceae bacterium | reverse complement strand
TCCTTCGACACACTGCTCGGACGCAGCGGCAAACTTCGTGCGCGTTTCCTGCCAGCCCCTCAGGCGAAGGCGCTGGAGCGGGAACTGGTGATCATGCGCGACTCGGCGAGCACCACCGGGCTGCGTTCACGCATCGCATCGTTGCGCGTCTTCCCGATGATTCCCTTCGAGTCCAAGATCTCCGGGTGGATGGGCATGTATCGTTTGGGCTACTGGCCCGGCGAGAAGCGCGTCGCACGCACGGCGGCCTACGAGAATCCACTCGGCTTCATCGAAGTCACGCCGGCCAATCAGGAGATTCAGCTCTCCGAACACTTTCAGCTGCGCGATTTCGTCACCAAGGATCAGATGACAATCTGGCCGAAGTACGTCGTGCTGCGCGAAGATCTGATCGACAAGCTCGAACTGATCATTCAGGAACTGCAGCTGATGGGCTATCCCGTGCAGCATCTGCAAGTCATGAGCGGTTTCCGGCACCCGTTTTACAATGAGCAGGGTGTCGGGCGCGGCGGGCGGGCACGTGAAAGCAGGCACCAGTACGGCGATGCCTCGGATATTTTCGTCGATAATGATTACGACGGAGTGATGGACGATCTCGATGGTGACGGCCGCGTGACGGTGCTGGACAGCGACCTGATCATTCTTGCCGTCGAACGCGTAGAACTGGCACATCCGGAGTTGATCGGCGGTATGGGTCGTTATCATGGAACCCATGCACACGGACCCTTCGTCCACGTCGACGTCCGCGGAACGCCAGCCCGTTGGGGCGGAGCGTAAGCCTACACCCATCGGATTGATCGGGCTCACGCTTGCTGACCCCGCACACTTCGATGATCGACCACTGAAATCGGCACCGCCGCGACTGTGGCGCGTTGCCAGATATGCAGCGGCTGTGGTGGTTCCGGTCGGGGTGCTGTTTGCCGCGCATCGCATCAGTGAGCCCGAGGGCCTTGAAGCAGCCGAACAGCCGTCCAGTGCACTCGCGTTCGTAACAGCGCCGGACAGCAGTGTGCCGGCAACGACCATTGCTGCGCGTCCACCGGCGCGCTCATTCGAAACCGGTTCGTTCGGTCACAGCCATGCGGTGCGTGTTCGCGTCGGCTTGCCCAACGATGCCGTCAGACTGCCGATCAGTTTCGCCGGCAGCACCGTAGGAATGGATGCGCAGTGGATCGGATTCGATGGTAAGGCGAACGAGCCCGCCGGCCCGTGGCCTTCCACAGGCGTGCTGCACGCTCCATCCCGCCCCGGTGCGTTCTGGCTGGTGATTTCACGCGGTGGCGTCAGTGACACGATTGCCGATCTCGCGCTGTTCGTCGAGCATCCGATGCCGAATACGATGGCGACCGGCATCAACGGCTACCACCTGGGCCGGTGGCCGAAGGCGTCGTCCGACGGAATCGTGCCGCGCGGGTTCATCGAGGTGCCGGAGCGCCTCAGCAATTTTCCGCTCTCACCGCATTTGCGTCTGAGCGATTTCGTCGTACACGATGCGCAGGATGGATTTCCGAAATACCTGCACGTGCGTGAATCGCTCCTGGACAAGGTGGAGCTGGTGGTCGCCGAGATCGCGCAGATGCGCGGCCGCGATCCGGCGTTGGTGAAATTGAATGTCGCGAGTGGCTTTCGCAGTCCAGCGCACAACGTTGAGATCTCCGGCACCGCGCAGGACAGCCGCCACATGTACGGCGACGCCGCAGACATTGCGATCGATGCCAACAACGATGGCAAGCTCACCGAAATCGATGCACGCCTGGTCGCCGCCGCCGCCGAAGTTGTGGAGCGCAAGTATCCCGATCTTGTTGGCGGCGTGGGTCTGTACATCACAACTGAAGGTGCGGGCTGGCCGTACGTGCATATCGATACGCGCGGCAAGCGCGCACGCTGGCGCGGTGGCGTGAAGCGCGGCGGGGCCATCGACTCGCTGCCCGACAACGCGACTTTCGATTCCGTCGCATCCGCCGTTGCCGCCTCGGTGCCGCACGCGACAGCCACCAAGCCGTCCGCGCACAAACCGGAAACCAGCGCTCCCGCGCGCAAACGCGCCGCTCCGGCGCTGACGCGACACAGCGCGGCGGCACATTCGCGCTCTGGTGCATCGAAGGTGAAACCGTCCGCAGCCACGCATTCGCGAGCACGTTCAGCGCCGCGCAAGCCTGCCGCTGCCACGCATTCGCGCTCGGGTGCAGCCACCGCCACTCCGCCTGCCGCACCGCACCACGCCAGTGACGATCCCTTCTCAAGCGCAGCGCGCAAGTTCCGCACGCCGCGCCCCTGAACCCGAGCTGCAGCACCGGATAGCATTCGGCGCTCGGGTTCTGCGTTCCCTGTCTTCCGTCGCGACTCATGCCGCTCAGTCCATATCTCCGTGATCGCCTGCTCGCGAAGTTCGACACCCTGTCGGACGAGCGGGCGTTTCAGGTGCTCGACTACGTCGAATTCCTCGAGTCGAAGTACAGCCGTCTGGAAGCCCCGACCGGTGCCGCCGGATTGCTGTTCAAGCTTCAGGAAACCGTCGAGGACGGCCTGCGGGCCGGCAAAGTCTCCGCCACCAGCGTCGCTGAGACGCTGGGTTTCATGCAGAAGGCGGTCGGCGTGCTGAATGGTGTGGCGGCGGCGGGCCAGAGTGTCGCCACCGATCTGGCAGGCGCCGCCACCCGGGCCGCTCGCGCCGCGACTGGCGAATCGGTGGTGCAGTCGCCGCCGCCCGTGCAACCCGGCTCAGGTGCCGGTGAAGGGCCTGCCCGTTGAGCGAGAGTCGTGAAACGCGCCGAAGCCGTCGCCTGGGCATCACTGATGCCGGCCGTGGCGCGCCGCCGCGCACTGTGCCCGCCGTGGATCCATCGTGGACCATTCCGGACGATGACCGGCCCGCCGGCGGCCCCCGCACCGGCATGCGGCGTACGGTGGTCAGCGCAATCCGGGAGCTGCCGCACTATCTGCGGCTGCTCTGGGGCCTGGCGCGCGACCCCCGGGTGGCGGTGGTGGACAAGCTGCTGGTGGTCGGTGCCGCGATCTACATCGTCTCGCCGATCGACGTCATTCCAGACTTCATCCCGTTTTTTGGTCAGGTGGATGACCTGTACGTGCTCGTGCTTGCGTTGCAGCGGATGGTGAGCCGCGCCGGCCGGCCGGTGCTGCGTGATCACTGGACCGGCAAGCCGGACTCGCTGAGCAGTATCAATCTCGCCGCCACGCTGGCTGCCGCAGCGTTCTTCCTTCCGCCGAGTATTCGCCGGCGCGTGCGGAAAGCGTTACGCGGATAAGCTGACGCCGGATGTAATCGGGATGACACGGTGGCAGGGCTCCCCGAAGGGCCTGCCACCGTCTATTTTTCGAGATGGCAACCACGTCCCGCCCCCCGATCTCGTCGCCCGTCCGCGGAAGCATCTCGCCTGACGGTCAAACCACGGCTCTGGTCGGGCGAATGCGCGTTCGTGAGGATGACGCGCTGACGTTTGACGATGTCCTGCTGGTGCCGCGGCACTCGCTGATTCATCCGAAGGATGTCCGCACCGTCAGCCGCTTCACCACCGGCATCACGCTGAATGTGCCGCTGATCGCGGCGGCGATGGATACAGTGACGGAAAGCGAAATGGCCATCGCCATGGCCCGCGCCGGCGGCATTGGCGTGATCCACAAGAACATGTCGATCGATCGGCAGAGCGCAGAAATCGATCGCGTGAAGCGCAGTGAAAGCGGGATCATTCGTAATCCGATCACGCTCACTCCCGATGCGTCACTGCGCGAAGCGGTCGCGCTCATGCAGCGTTTCCACATCAGCGGTGTGCCGATCGTGGACACGGATGGCAAGCTGGTAGGCATCCTCACCAATCGCGACCTGCAGTTCGAGCGTGCGCTGGACCGTCCGGTGCAGGATGCGATGACCAAGGATCGGCTGGTGACTGCCGCCATCGGCACCACGCTGGACGAAGCCGAGCGCATCATGGGCGAGCGCCGCGTCGAAAAGCTGCCGGTGGTTGACGGCGAGGGCGTGCTGCGTGGTCTGATCACGGTGAAGGACATTCACAAGCGTCGTCAATTCCCCAACGCCAACAAGGATGACCAGGGCAGTCTGCGGGTCGCGGCGGCGATAGGCGCAGGCGGCGACTATATCGAGCG